>JAIXVB010000695.1 GCA_027483245.1 Verrucomicrobiaceae bacterium
AGAACCAACAGATTGCCTGCCTGAGGCTGACCTGTGATCGAAGGCAGATTCGACAGAGCGAACACATCCGCGACATCGGTCATGCCGAGCAGCGCAGGATTGAAGAGATCAATCGAGTTCACCGTGGAAGCAGAACCATTCGTGGCGGTGCCAGCAGCAAAATCGACGCCTGTCTGGAAGATGCCAATCGGGGAGATTTCCTTGAGGCAAATGAAGCCACCGGTTTGTGGATCATACGAGAGACCTTCCGTGCCGGTGTTATCAACAAAGGTGCCGATCTTCACCGTCTGCGCACCGCTGCGGGTCAGGGTCGTGCCTGCCACATAGGTGAACTTCACGAGTTGACGATCACGTTCTTCACTCATCACAAACTGACCACCACCGATGTAGGTTATGCCTTCAATGTCATAGAAGTCGGTGCCTTGAGGGCTGCTGCCGAGAGCAAGGGTCATCGTATCAATCAGCGCGCCCGTCTTGGACACTTGAGTGATGGATCGACCGCCGTCACAAGCAATGAAGAGGGTGTCGGTATCCCAGTTGTATGCGACCCCCGAAGCTTCTTGGCAGAGCAGATTGTGAGCCGGTGTGCCTGGAGGCAAAGCGGTCCGTGTCGGCTCAGGAAGATCGTAACGACCGACACGCACATAATTGGTTAGATCGACACCAACGACACCCGCCACCACAGTGACCGTGGCGGTGTTACTGTCCGCATTTCCACCGCTGTTGCTGGCCCGGACCCAGTAGCTGGTCGTCGCGGTCAGCACCGGAGTGACAAAGCTGGCAGAAGTTGCACCACTGATGGGATTGCTGAGGTCGCCGCTGTTACCCAGATACCATTGGAAAGTAGGTGTCGGGAAGCCGCTGGCAGCGACGGTGAGTGTCGTCACGCTGCCCGTGCCAATCGTCGTGCTGGCGGGTTGAGTGGCGATCAATGGCGGGATGACATCGTCATTGGTGATCGTGCCGGTGCCGACGGCATTTTGAATGATCGTCGTGCCGACCGTATTCGTCACATTCGAGAGCGTCAGAAGGATGGTCTCATCCGGCTCAGAAAGCGTGTCGCCTGTCACCGAGATATTGATCGGCAGCGTGGCCGAACCACTGCTGGTAAAGCTCAGCGTGCCAGAGGCTAGCGTCGTGTAGTCAGAGCCCGAGGTGGCGGTGCCGCCCGTGACAACGTAGTCCACGGTGAAGGCGGTGTCGGTATCGGAACGTGTGACGATCAGAGCCAGTGTCGTGCTGCCACTGTTGCCTTCGACCACGGATGCATTTCCGATGCTGACGGTTGGGATGACCATGCCTTTGTTGCCAGGTGAACCGGTGTCAGTCGCTGGAGAGACCGCGGTGTAGGAAGCGTAGTTGGAACCTGAAGCAAAAGTGTAACGAGGAGTTGAGGTGCCCGAAGAAGGAACCCAGATCAGCGCCTGCGATTCCGCAGAGCCACCGGCCGAGGGACCTGCGTGAGTGCCAGTGGAGGGAGAGCCATCTTCCTTGGTGAACCCAGCGGCTGCATAACTGAAGAAGAACAGTTCATTTTGACCCGCATCAAAGAAAGAGATGCCGTCATTTTGGCCAAGGCCAGGAGCGCCGATGGATTGGAAAACCTGAACCGACGGAGCCAAGTTCCACCATGCTTTGAAATCAGCGGCAGGCATGGCGGTGAAGATCACTGATTCACCTGGAGCGATGCTTGTTCCAGCTGGCAGCTTGTAAGCGGCAGCGGCTGACCCTGAGCGACCATTGTCATGCCAGCTGTAACCGCTGATGTCTTTGGTCGTGCTGCCGATGTTGGTCAGTTCCCAATAATCTTCAGACGTTGCAGGGCTGCCAGCCGATTGATTCGACTGCACCTCGGTGAGCATGAAGCTGGTGTCGAGCACATCGCCATCATCCTGCACCGTCACATCAAAGGTCGGCGTTGTGGAGTCAGTGGCTGTTGCGGTGATGGAGGCTATTTTGCTACCATCAGGGAAGGTGTCGTTGACCGCAGAGACGTCAAAGGTAGCGGAAGTTTGATTCGCCAGAATCGTCACTGTTGCAGGAACCGTGGCTTCGGTGGTGTCGCTGGAAGACAGGGTAACCACGAGATCACTCGTCGTCGCAACAGCGCGTGTCACGGTGCCCAGGGCGACAGGGTTAGAAGCATTTTCAGAGAACGTGCTTGGAGTGACACTCAGCGTGAGAGTCACCGAAGGGCCGCTGGTATTCAAACCCGTGACGCCGGGTGACCCGACATTCAATCCACCGAAGGTTGAAGCATAGGCGCCGAAGGTGCCCGCTGTCGCCGCGGCATAACGACGATTGAGAATGCCGAAGGTCGGATCAATCACGACAGACTGAGTCGCGGCACCGCCAGCAGAAACACCCGCGTGCCCACCAGCTGAACCACTGCCATTAGAGCGGATGAAACCGGGGGAAATCGCTCCACTTCCTGCATGAGCATAACCGCTGGCGGCGTAGCTGAAGAACAACACTTCGGTGCCGGTGTCGGTGAACAAAAAGATAGCGTCGTTCATGCCAAATCCAGGACCACCACTGATGATCTGAATGCCCGGAAGCGCGCCCCACCAACCGCGGAAGGTAGCCGCTGGAGAAGGCGTGAAGATGATCGACTCACCCGCAGCGATGCTGGTGCCTGCTGGAATCGTCACGGCTGCAGCATCGGCTGGATTGCGACTTTCATCATCCCACTTCCAATTGCCGATGGCGACAGGCGTGCTTCCCACATTGGTCAATTCCCAGAAGTCATCCCCACCCGTGTTCGAGGCGACTTCGGTGACCACAAGCTGCTGTGAAACGGTGAGGAAAGGTGTCGTATCGAAAGGCAGATAAAGCGTGCCATCGGTGAGTTCAGCGTCCCAATTCGTAGCCTTGTCAGCCAGCAACGTCAGATAGCCCGCGTGTGTGTTCAGGCCAGACCTAGGTCCTTTGTAGCGCATCCCATCTTCATCGCCGGTGAAAATGATCGCCGTTCCCGCTGCTTCCGACAATCCCGTTCCGGTCAGCGTGGTGACCGCTGTGGCGATGTCTTCATTGGCAATCACTGATAGAAACACACTGGGGACCGGCACGCCACCTGCATTCAAATTGCCAGCGCTTTGGAAAGCGAAGACCGCCTCATCACTGGCACCCAATCCAGCGCCATTGCCGGAGTCACGAACAGGCAAGATGGTGCCCAGATTTGAGGAAGGGGCATCGGGCGGTGTCGAATAAATGAAACCCAAATCATTGAGAGTCACCACAGAACCGGCGACAATGTTGGAGCCTGCGACCCATGCAAAAGTGGCCTCTGAATTGGCGGCCCAGTCGGTGCCATTCCATTCTTCATCGACAAAAAAGATGACCGTGTTTTGAGGGATGGCTTGGAGGGCCACAAACGCCAGATCGTCATTGCCATCGGCGTTGTAACCGGTGAAGGCAATCGCCCCTGGGGTCAAAGCTCCTGCGGCCTGACGCACGATGCTCACGGTGTAGCTTTTCGTCGTCGTGTTATCCGGTGCAGTGACCACGACGGAGACGGTGTTGATGCCTTCAAGAAGAGAAATCGAGCTGCTCTCCGCCCCTGAGATCACAGGAGTTCCGTTGACCGTGACAGTCGCTCCAGCTTCAGCCACCGTTGGCGTTACGGTCGCGCTGGTGGTCGCATTCGGCACGAAGTTCAGATAAGAAATCGTGTTGCCCGTGAAGGCTGGGGAAAGGCTACCTGAACC
>JAIXVB010000484.1 GCA_027483245.1 Verrucomicrobiaceae bacterium
GCACCACAAGGCGTGCTGATTGATCCTGTCAGCCAACGTCTCTTCAGCCAAGACTTCATGGGTCGCAGTGTCACGGTTCGTGATGCCGCCCCTTTGCTGACTGAAAACCGCACCTCACTGCCTCTGATCGCCACCACGAACAGTGTGACGACCGAACTGCTCACGCCTCAAATTTTGTTAGGCAAACAGATTTTCTACAATGCTGCGGATCCACGCATGAGCGCGGACAGTTACATCAGCTGCGCGAGTTGCCATGTCGATGGCGGGCACGACGGGCGTGTCTGGGATTTCACGGGGCGAGGCGAAGGATTGCGCCGAACCACGGATCTGCGTGGGCGAAGCGGAACAGGACATGGACACGTGCACTGGTCAGGCAACTTCGATGAGATCCAAGACTTCGAGCACGACATTCGCGGTCCTTTTGGAGGCACGGGATTTCTCAGTTTGAGCCCCCAGCAGTTTGCCATTCAGCATCCCTCTCCCGCCAGTGGAAAAACTGGGCTCAGCAGTGACCTTGACGCCCTCGCCGCTTATGTCACTTCATTGACCCCTGAACACATTCCACGCAGTCCCTCACGCAACAGCAATGGCACACTCACAGCCGCTGGTTTGCGCGGAGAAACGATCTTCCAGGCGCAAAATTGCGCGACCTGCCACGCGAGCAACACATTCACCAACAGCACCCTGACAAATGTCGGCACTCAATCTTCCCTCAGCGGTTCACGGCTCGGCCAATCACTCCCAGGCATTGATACCCCGACACTTCATGGCTTGCACGCGACACGCGTCTATCTTCATCAGGGTCAGGCGGAGACACTGAGCGACGTCTTTTCATACGCAGGTGGCACTCTCCATCTCGGCGCATCGGGGCAATTCATCACCACCGTGAATGCCAATGCTGTGGGCAGTTTCAGCGATACCCCGACTCAGGGCGGCGGCGGTTTTTATCGCGGTGCTTATGGTGGCAGCTCCGTCTTTATTGGCGACGAAGCTGGAGCGGCCACACCTCCTGGTGTGCGCTTTAACCAAGTCGATGGCGGTCCCACCGGCGGTTTAGCGCGACTGGCGATTCGCTATGTGCGGCAATACTCCGGCGGCACCGCTCTGCTGCGCATCAATGGCGTGCAACAAACGCTCACGGTGCTGCGGCAGTATCCAGACAATGCTTGGCAGACGAGTGGCTGGCGTTGGGTCGTGGTGGAGGCAGCCCTGAATGCAGGAGCCACCAACACCCTCGAAATTCTACGAGGCAATGGCGACCTACAAGTCAATGCCCTGCTTGTCTCCAATGCAGCAACACTCGCCACCGCGCAGCCGCATCGCCTGGTCCAAACTCTGCCCACGAATGACCGTGATGACCTCATGGCCTATTTGCTTCAGATCGATGGTCGCGATGCCACAGGCATGCCATTGCCACCGCCCTCAGCATCTCCACCTCAGCCACCCAGCATTCTCACAGGCCCTGAAGATCAGACACTGGCTGTCGGCAACAGTCTGCATTTCACACTCGCCATCGCCGGCACTGGTCCCTTTGATTTTCAATGGTATCGGGGGCTGACACCGATCGGCACTAACAGCCCCACTTTTACCATTGCTTCGGTGAACACCGACGACTCAGGAGCTTATACGGTCACGGTTACCAATACTCAGGGCAGCATCACCACAGAGCCTGCCCAGATCACAGTGAATGCCTCGCTCGCCATCCAAACAAGCACGTTGCCAACGGGCGTTGTCGGGGTGCCCTACAGCACGACGCTTGAGGCCATCGGAGGTGTCTCGGCACGCACCTGGACTCTAACGACTGGCCTGCTGCCACCTAGCTTGACACTTTCCCCGACTGGCCAAATCAGCGGCATTCCAACTGCACCCGCCCAGGCAGCTTTGACCTTGGACGTCACGGATGACTCGGGCAGTGCCACACGTGATTTGATGCTCAATGTCAGTCCCGTTGGCGGCTTTTTAAACGACCCTGACCTTGTCCTTCACTACACTTTTGATGAAGGCAGTGGCACTCGTGTCTGGGATGCCGCGAGCAATGGCAATAATCACGCCACCACCATCACGGGAGCTCAATGGATCCAAGACGGAAGATTCGGGGGTGCCTATGGTCCCAGCAATGCCAGCGGCACCCTTCCCCAGTTCTTTCCTGCCAACCAAAGCGATCTGAATTTCAATCCACGCGGTGACCCCTTCACTCTCTCGGTTTGGATTCGTTCGACGGCGCCAAACGGTTACAACACCATCCTTGGCAAGGACCGCAACGCAGAGCCTTATGATGCTCAATATCGTCTCTGGATGACCAATACCGGCAACAATCTTCAGGGCATCAATGGCAATCAATATGGCACAACCCTCAATGTCAGCACCTCCCCCATGAACGATGGGCAATGGCATCTCGTCACGATGGTGAATTTCTTGGAGGGCGCCACTTGGCGCACACGGGTTTATTATGACAACGGCACGCTATTCAACACCTTCAACACCGGCGCAGGCGGCATCCTCCCGGGTCTCATGCGTGTGGGTGACACCACTCGCGGAGGCAATACCTGGCGCGGTCAAATCGATGACCTTCGCATCTATCGCCGCGCCTTGAGCCAAGCCGAAGTCAACGCGCTTTACATGGCCCCTGATTCCGAAACCTACGCGGATTGGCGGGCTGCAAACCTCACATTTGCACAACAATCGAATCCCGAACTCCAAGGGCCTGGCCATGACGCCAATGGGAATGGCATTGCCAACATGATCGAGTTTGTGCTCGGCAGTTCGTCATCGACACCTCTGAATCTTCAAATGTTCGGTCCTGAAGGCAATCGATCCGCGCGACTCACTTTGACACGCAATAGCCTAGCTCGAGGCATCACGCTCATTGTGGAAACCAGTGTGGACTTCAACACCTGGACACCGCTGGCTACCAGCATCAATGGAACGTCGTTCACCGGAAGCGCAAGCATCCAAGAAGGACTGGGGATCCTGCGACTCACCGAAATCGTGACTCC
>JAIXVB010000122.1 GCA_027483245.1 Verrucomicrobiaceae bacterium
TAGCTTTTCTGGAACTGATGCAGGCCTCTTCAGTGTGGTTAGCCCTCCATCAGCGCCTGTTGCAGCCACTTCAGGCAGCACCTCGTTCACGGTTCGTTTTGCTCCAACAACGGGTGGCATAAAATCTGCAACGATTCAGATCTCCAGCAATGACACGGATGAAAGCCCTTTCGATATCTTGCTGACAGGAACCTGCGGTAGCGTTTCAGGCACGTTTTACTTCAATGGGTTCGAAAACAACCTGTCTGGGTGGACGGCCTTTGGTGGTTCATTTACTCCCACTCGTGTGGCCAGCGGAACAGGTGGGATCAATTCTGCAACCGGTGGGTTTCATGCGCTCAACAGTGCCAGCGGATCTGCAGGCAACTGGGGAGGCTACAACTTTGGCGCAGGCAATGCGGTGCCGACGACTTTCCGTGAGTATCGCACCGCAGTCTCCGTTTATCTCAATGTGGAAGGTGGATGGGCCAACAACACACGCTTTGATTTTTCATCGGCCATCAACAACGCGGCGGGCACTCACCTGCGTGATTTCATCTTCAATGCAGGATTCTACAACGACGCCACAGGTCCGGGAGCCAACACCAATCGGTTTGTGGTCAGTGCCAGCAATGGCAGTCAGCCCGGCAGTGCCTTTGCCAAAAATCCTGACCGTGATCCGATCGCGATTTCAACAACGGGCTGGTATGTTTTCGAACATCACTTCTACGAGAACGCAGGCGTCTTGGCAGTGGATCTGTTCATTAAAAACAGCAGTGGCACCTTGGTGAAAAAATGGACGTTGAGCAATCCTGCGGACGTTATCGCGAATGTGGGTGGAAATCGTTACGGTTGGTTCGCTTACAACCAGTTTTCGACGCTCGCATTCGACAATGCTGAACTGACCTTCTTCCCTGAAATTGCTGTGGAGCAACCTGCTCTCACTCAGGTGCTTGATGGAGGGAATCGTGATTTTGGAAGTGTCAATTTGGGGGCCTCCAATGAACTCGAGTTCACGGTTTCTAACACTGGCATCGCTGATCTGACTGGATTGGTCCCGACGATTGATGGACCCGATGCATCGGTCTTTGCTGTGACGGTTTTGCCTTTGGCTCCAGTCGCTGCGCCAAGTGGCACAACCACCTTTAAAGTCCTGTTTGCGCCTGTGACGGGTGGAGCGAAGTCGGCAGTCCTTCACTTGGCTAACAATGATCGTGATGAGGCTCCCTTCGACATTACGCTAACTGGAACAGGAGTGACCGACTCTCGCGTGCTGTATGCGAATGGGTTCGAAAATAACATCTCTGGGTGGACGGCCTTCGGTGCTTCATTTACTCCCACTCGTGTGGCCAGCGGAACAGGAGGGATCAATTCTGCAACCGGTGGCTTCCATGCGCTCAGCAGTGCCAGTGGGTCTGCGGGTAACTGGGGAGGCTACAACTTCGGCGCAGGCAATGCGGTGCCGACGACCTTCCGTGAGTATCGCACGGCAGTATCCGTCTATCTCAATGTGGAAGGTGGCTGGGCGAACAACACACGTTTTGATTTTTCATCGGCCATCAACAACGCGGCAGGCACTCACCTGCGTGATTTCATCTTCAATGCAGGTTTCTACAACGACGCCACAGGTCCTGGAGCCAACACCAATCGGTTTGTGGTCAGTGCCAGCAATGGCAGTCAGCCAGGCAGTGCCTTCGCCAAAAATCCTGACCGTGATCCCATCGCGATTTCGACGACGGGCTGGTATGTTTTCGAACATCACTTTTACGACAATGCGGGTGTCTTGGCGGTGGATCTGTTCATCAAAGACAGCAGTGGCACGTTGGTGAAAAAATGGACATTGAGCAATCCTGGGGATGTCATCGCCAATGTGGGGGGAAATCGTTACGGTTGGTTCGCGTACAACCAGTTTTCGACGCTCGCTTTCGACAATGCTGAACTGACCTTCTTCCCTGAAATTGCTGTGGAGCTTGCAGGTCCTGTGAATGTCTTGGATGGTGGTTCGGCAAACCTTGGCAGCACCGCACCAGGCGGTTTCATTGACACAACCTTCACGATCAAGAATACGGGCATTGCGGATCTGGAAGATTTAACGGTCACTTTTGATGGGACGGATAGCGCATTGTTCTCAGTTCTCACACCTGCTGTTGCACCCATCGTCGCACCCACGGGAACGAGTGATCTGGTGGTTCGATTCACAGGCTCGACTCCCGGTGTCAAAGCCGCCGTTCTGCACATCGCGAACAATGATCGCAACGAAGCTCCATATGATATCAATCTGTCGGCGACTGTTTACACCAGCGTTGTCACAGGTGGAGATTTGGTCATCGGGGATGCCAATTTGGGCAATGCGAGCGACAACCTGATTTTGTCTCTCAATGGTGCCAATTTGCGGATCACCGATCCTGACAACACAATCGTGGCAGGTCCAGGTGCCACTCAGATCAACGCCAATACCATTGAGGTGGCCCTTGCGAGTCTGACGGGGCAAATCATCTTCAATGGGCAAGGCCAGAATGATCGTCTGACGCTGGATTATTCTGGAGGTGATTTTGTTCCCTCGGGAGGCGTGGTTTTTAATGGTGGCGACGGTAGCGATCTGCTGCGCGTTATTGGCAATGGGCTGGTCACGGTGTACACACCTGACGATGCGGTTTTTGGCGCGGGTGAGTTGATGATCGCGGGCAAGTTGATTGCCTTTTCAGGACTGGAGCCTGTGGATTACGATGTGTCTGGCGGTTCGTTCACGTTGAACCTTCCGAA
>JAIXVB010000263.1 GCA_027483245.1 Verrucomicrobiaceae bacterium
CTGGATGCCGGCTTCGAGCGTTATCGCCGGATCAGCTACGATGTCTTTAAAACGCGCATGCTCGGCAGCGCAGCCCTGGCCCTGGCCTACATCGCTTGCGGTCGTTTGGACGCGTATGTCGAAGAGCAGATCAGCCTTTGGGACATCGCGGCGGGTGTCATGCTGGTGGAAGCGGCCGGCGGAAAGGTGAATACCATCCCCAGCACGGTGAAGCCCGGCACCATGTTCATCTGCGCCTGGAACGGCAAAGTGGGCATCGAGAGTTACCTGTAAGCTCGACAGGGGGCGGTCGGTTGCCTAGCTTGCGCCGAATGTCTGGGAAAATCGATGTGAAATCACGGCCTCTGCGCGCAGGCAGTCTGTTAGGCTGTCTGCTGCTGGCCACGGCTCTACCGACGCTGGCGGAAGAGGCGGAAGATTACATCGAGGTGCTCCCAGGCACGCTGCCGGTGATTTTGACCGCGCCGCACGGGGGTGACCAGAAGCCGGCGAGCATCCTGGCGCGGCGTTATGGCGTCGTGGCCCAGGATCAGCACACGGCGGAGTTGACCCGGATGATTGTGGAGGAAATGGAGGAGCTCTATGGCGGGCGACCCCATGCGGTGATCTGTCGCCTGCACCGCTCGAAGCTGGACTGCAATCGTGAGCTGGATGAAGCCGCGCAGGGAGACGCGGTGGCCATGGCGGCCTGGACGCGTTTTCACGCCGCCGCCGCAAAGATGGGAGAACAAATCCGCGAAACACACGGCGCGGGCCTGACGCTGGACATTCATGGTCACCGGCATGAAGCCGCACGGGTGGAGTTGGGTTATTTGGTCAAAGGCACGCAGCTGAACGTCAGCAATGAGGTTCTGAATGCCACCCCGGAGCTCTGGAAACAAAGCAGCGTGCGCGAGCTGGATCAGCGCTCTCCTCAAAGCTGGGCCGAGCTGATTCGCGGTCCCCAGAGCCTGGGGGCACTGCTGGAGCGGCATGGATTCAACTCGGTGCCGAGCCCGCAGCAGCCGCAGCCAGGTCAGGAGGCTTACTACAGCGGCGCTTATGGAATTGCGGCTCACGGCTCTCGCGAAGGAGGAACGATCAGCGCCATTCAGGTGGAGTGTCCCTGGCGCGGCGTGCGGGATGAACGGCAGAATCGGCGGCGTTTTGCCAAAGCTCTGGCGCTGTCCTTGGGCGAGTATTTTCGGGCGCACTTTGGCATGACCTTGGGTCAAAGCAGAGCCAGCGAGGCCAGTTCGCGGTAATAACCGCAGGTCTGCACCAGTTCCTCGTGGCGACCGTGGGCCAGAACCTCGCCCTGGCGCATGACGTAAATCACATCGGCACTGACCACGGTGCTGAGCCGGTGGGCGATGACCAGACAGGTGCGATCTTGGCGCAGGGTTTCCAGGGCTTGTTGGATGAGCTGTTCGGACTTCGTGTCCACCGCGCTGGTGGCCTCATCCAGCAGCAGGATCGGGGCATTTTTGAGAAAAGCCCGCGCCATGGCGATGCGCTGCCGTTCCCCACCACTGAGCATGACACCGCGCTCACCCACCTGGGCTTGCAAGCCCTGGGGATGCCGCCGCACGAAGTCCTCAGCACAGGCCAGCTTCAGCGCCTCCCACATCTCTGCATCCGTGGCATCGTGTTTCCCGAGGCGGAGATTGTCATGAATCGTGCCCGCAAAGAGAAAGGCATCCTGGGTCACGTAAGCGAGCGAATCGCGCAGGGAAATGCGGCTGTAATCGGCGATCGGGGCTCCATCGAGCAAGAGGCTGCCAGATTGCGGTTCATAAAAGCGGGTCAGCAGCTGAAACAGCGTGCTTTTGCCCGAGCCCGTGGCGCCGACGATGGCAACGGTCTGCCTCGGCTGCACGCGCAGGTTCAGGCCGTGGAGCACAGGTTTGTCCTCCGCATATCCAAAAGTCACGTTGCGGAATTCGATGTCGCCTCGCGCCTGAACCAAGGTGCGACCGCGCTCCAGGTCTTCTTCACCCTCCTGGTCCAGGATCTTGAACACACGCTCCGCACTGGCCAGGCCGGTGACCATTGTTTGATTCACCCCATGCAGGCGGGCGATGGGTTCAAAGAAGAAACCGAGCAGGAAGATGAATTTGAAAAGTTCCCCGGTGGTGATCTCGCCCTGGATGGCCCCATACGCGCCGATGCCCAGCAGCAGCACCAGTCCGAAGCTGCCGAAGAAACCCATGAGCGGGCTGTAAACGGCCCAGGCAGTCATCAGCTTCTGCTGGGATTGGCTGAGGGAGCGACTCGCGGTGTTAAAGTCTTCCTGCTTGGTGTCCTCCGCCGTGTAGCTTTTGATCTGGCGGATGCCCGTGATGGTGTCATGGAGCAGGGAATTCATGTGGCTGCTGGCCTCCCGCGCTTCCTTTGCCCGGGGAGCAATCCAGCGCGCGAACAGCCAGCCTCCCGCCGCGATGAAAGGTGTTGGCACCATGACGATGAGGGCAAACTGGGCATTGGTCTGAAACATGACCACGGCACTAATGACAATCTGCAGGATCGAAGTCAGACCCTGCTCAATGCCCTCTAGGATGACGCGCTGAGTCGCTGGCACATCATCGGCCATGCGCGTGAGGATATCGCCCGTGCTTTGGCGATCGAACCAGTTCAGAGGCAGGCGGGCGATCTTGCGGTGAAGCTGACCGCGGAGATCAAAGATCATGCGCTGCTCAAAGACGCTGTTGACCCGAGTGCGGACATAAAACAGAAACTCGCGCAGAAAAAACGCGCCCACGGCCAGACCGCCTGCTTTCCAGATGCCGGAGACATCCTTGCGCGGGATGATGTCATCGACAAACCACTGCACCACGCCAGGGAAGACGATGATGAGGCAGGTGCCCAGGATGGCGAGCACGAGCTGCACGGCGGCCATGCGCCAGTGAGCGCGGGCAAAAGATAGCAAACGGCGTGCGGCGGACAGGGAAGCGGTGGGTTTTTCAGACATGTCGGGAGCGAAAGCGAGAATCAGGGGAGGCACTCAGACGCAAGAGCGCGGTGCTTTGGTCAGGTCGATTTCGTCTTTTTGAATCCTCAACGTGTCTTGTAAACGATGGCGTCCATGGCCTCCTCCAGCGCCAGCGTCTTCAGGAAAGGCTCGAGTTCAGGATTGCGCGCCGTTTTTTCGACCTGGGGCAGTTGCATCAGGCCTGCGAAGTCTTGCAGGTCGATCGCCTGCTGCACCTTGCGATCCTGCCCCAGCGAGAGGAGCTCCGGATGATTCAGCATTTGCGCATTGGCTGGGCTGCGGCTGGCGATCTGTCGCCAAGCGCGGCCATCGGGCCAGAGAATCAGTAACCGAGCGAGATTGGCCGTGGGGCGCACATCGTAGGGGTCCAGTTTTTCGGTCCAGCGGCCAATCGAGGTGCGATCGACCCGTTGCGCCAGTTGTTCGACCCAAGCCCCGAAATCACTTTTGATTCCCTTACCTTCCGTTTCGACCGAGGCATTTTCCAGGCCATAAACACTGCCCACCAGTCGCAGAACCAGCGCGCTGATCCAGACGAGCGCCCCAGAAGGCAGCAGGCTCAGCAGACCCGCCTTCCAGCCCGTCATACTGCCGAGAAAGGCAATCAGGCCAAAGCCAGCCAAGAAATTCACCAGGCCCCTTACCAAAAAGTAAGTGAGCAAAGCCGCCGCGCCAGAGACCATCAGCAGCGTGTCTGTGGACATCGTGGCCCCATGTGTTCCAAACACTTCCGCCCGATGCCGGAACACGTAAATGCCCACCATGACCGAGGTGCCCAGGCTGATCATGCTCAGGATCTGCTGCACCACTCCACGGGCAAAGGCTAGTCCTGCGAGAAAAGCCACGATGGCGAGTCCGCCAGCCGTCATGCCACTGCCAGTGAAAAGCCCTCTCACTTTTTCAGTGAGGCTGCTGAGATCGGGCAGACTGTAGGCCAGAAAGTCCATGCGGCATCAAACGGGCGCGCTTCTCCTAGCGCAAGCCGATTTCTCCATGGGGCAGCCTCTCGCCGCGCACTGTTTTCAGGGCGATGGGAAGGGGCGATTTTTTAGAAGTTCACCCTCAAGTGCATAGTTTTCAAAATTTTGGTTGCCCACCAGATGAGTTGTGGCAGAATCCCCGCCCCCGATGCCTGGGCGTGTGGTTTGTGTAACCCGCTCAACATCGGCTTCACTCTTCAGCAGACAATCGTTATGGCATACGCAATCATCAAAACCGGCGGCAAGCAATACAAGGTATCCGTGGGCGACAAGCTCGACGTCGAAAAGCTTGAAGTGGCTGAAGGTGAAACAGCGACCTTTGATCAGGTCCTCGCCGCAGGTGAAGGCTCCGACATCAAGATTGGTGCTCCGACCGTTGCCGGTGCGAGTGTCGTCGCCACTGTGGTGAAACAATTCAAAGCTCCGAAAGTCACTGCCTTCAAGTTCAAGAAGCGCAAGGGTTACCATCTCACCAAAGGTCATCGCCAGCCGCTCACTCGCGTGCAGGTCGTTTCCATCAACGCATAATTTTTCCCAAACCCCCCCACTAACCCTCCAGGAGAACTGAGTTATGGCGCATAAAAAAGGTCAAGGCAGTGTTAAGAACGGACGCGACAGCAACAGCAAGCGTCTCGGCGTGAAAAAATACGGCGGTGAAGCCGTCATCGCTGGCAACATCATCATCCGTCAGCGTGGCACCAAGTGGGTCCCCGGCGCGAACATCGGCATGGGCAGAGACCACACTCTCTTCGCTCTCGTTGCAGGCCGCGTGCGCTTCGACAAAGATGGCCGTCGCGTCAATGTGGACGAGGCAGCAGCCCTCCAAGCCTAATACCATTACCGGTTTGTTGACCGTGGGCGGACTCATTCGTGGGTCCGCCTTTTTTGTGTTCAGACGCCTCCCGCGCTACCCACACCCGAGCGCGTCCGCTTCCGCATGAAACGCCC
>JAIXVB010000374.1 GCA_027483245.1 Verrucomicrobiaceae bacterium
GAAGAGCATGAATTGGCGGATCAAATCGTGGTGCCGAGCGCTTTTGTGAAACAGACCTTGGTCGCTGAAGGTGTTGAGGCGGGTAAAATTCACATCATCCCTTTTGGCACGGATCTCGACTTTTTCCGGCCCTCTTCAGAATCAGATCCTGCCAACACTTCAGTTCCTGTCTTCCTTTTCGTGGGCAGTCTCTCCGCGCGAAAAGGTGTTCCTGTTTTGTTAGAAGCTTGGCGTGGGCTCAATTCCGATCGTGCTGAATTGTGGTTGGCGGGACCTGGCAAGATTCCAACTCAAGAGCTGGAGAAGATGCCATCAAGCGTCAAAATTTTGGGCAATCAAACTCGGCAGCAAGTGGCTCGGTTGATGCAGCTCGCTCAGGTGTTTGTTTTCCCAAGTCATTTTGAAGGCTTGGCGCAAGTCCAGATCGAAGCGCAGGCTGCTGGATTGCCTTTGATCGCAACGTTTGAAGCCGGAGCCACCGAGCTGATTTCGGAGGAAAAGACGGGGTTTGTGATTCAAGCGGGCGATACCCTAGCCTTGATCGACCGCATGAAACAGTTGATCGAAAATCCTGGGTTGAGGAATCAAATGCGTCAAAACGCCATCGCAAATCGTGACCGTCTCAGCTGGCGAGTCTATGGAGATCGCTGGGCTTCCTTGCTTACGAGCCAATAACGATGCTGACAATCCTCACCACTCATCCGATTCAGTATCAGGTGCCACTCTGGCAGGCGCTAGCACGTGATGGACGTGTGCCTTTCGAGGTTTGGTATTTGAGTGATCATGGATCGCGCGTCAGTCATGATGCGGAATTTGGAACTCGCTTCGCTTGGGATCTGGACATGCTTTCGGGTTATCCTCATCACTTTCTCAAAGTGCCCGAGGGCTCGACTCCCACCGATTTCTGGAACTGCCGAGTCGTGGAATCTTTGACCGAACGCATGAAGGCCAGCGGCACACGGGTTCTTTGGATCCAGGGATGGCAAGTCGCAGCCTATTGGCAGGCTGTCCAAGCAGCGCATCAAGCCGGGGTTCAAGTGTGGCTGCGTGGAGAAAGCAATGATCTCGCGCCAACGGCTGCCTGGAAGAACATCATCAAACGTGTTTTGTTAGGTTGGCTGTTCAAACGGGTGAATCGCTTCTTGTGCATCGGCACCGGCAATCGTCGTTTGTATGCCAAGTATGGGGTGACACCGGAGCGATTGCTCTCAGCACCGTATTGTGTGGACAACGAACGTTTCCAAAAGCAAGCCTCAGCCCTCATGCCTCGCCGCCAGGAGCTGCGTAAAAACTGGGGAGTCGCGGACGACGCCTTGTGTGTGTTGTTCTGTGGCAAGTTCATTCCGAAGAAACGCCCCTTGGATCTGGTTCAGGCTGCCTCTCGTTTGCTGAATTCACATCCGCATTCACGACTGCACCTGCTGTTCGCTGGTTCGGGTGAGCTTGGCGCTGAACTGCGCGCTCAAACCGAAGTCATCGTGGATGCTGAGAACGTGTCAGCGGATGCGACGAGTGAGGAACTGCGGCCTCGCGCTTCCTTCGCGGGTTTCCTCAATCAAACGCAGATCTCGCAGGCCTATGTGGCCGCGGATGTGTTGGTTCTCCCCAGTGATTTTGGTGAAACCTGGGGCTTGGTCGCCAATGAAGCCATGGCCAGTGGTTTGCCCTGCATTCTCAGTTCTCGCTGTGGCAGTGCCGAGGATCTCGGGCGCTTGCCACCCAATCAAGTGTTCCCGTTTGGCGATGTGGAGGCTTTGGCGGATTGCCTCATGTCACGCTCAGCATCGCGAGCTCGTGATGAAGCTGACCCAGCTTGGAGAACTATTTACTCATTTGAAGCAAACGTCTCACGGGTCGCTCAAGCCTACCTTGAGGCTCAATCCCTTTAGACTTTGGAGTTATGCAGCGAATTAACAGTGCCAATCAGGAGGCAGTTTTGGAGGACTATGATGCTTGGCATCATCAGATGAGTCATTCGGCAGAGGCAGACAACCCACTTCTCTTTGCTTGGTATGAATCGGTTTATCGTGAATTGGAATATTACACCACGCCCTGCCGGGTTTTGGAGGTGGGCTGTGGTCGCGGGGGATTCGCCATTTGGTTGGCTGATAAAAAACCGCACTTCCAAATCACAGGGATGGACTTTTCTGGAGCGGCCATTGAGATTGCCAACAGCCATGCAAAAACCAAAAAATCTTCGGTTATTTTTGTTCAAGGCGATGCTGAAGCTCTGCCCTTTGAAGATGCTTCCTTTGATCTCGTGATCAGTTGTGAATGCATGGAGCATGTGCCCAATCCGCCCAAGATGGCTCAAGAGATGGCACGCGTTTTGAAGCCTGGCGGACGGTTCTGTCTGACGACGGAGAACTATCTGAATGGAATGATGCTGGCTTGGCTACAAGCTTGGTTGAAGGGCCAAGCTTTCAATTCCGGTTCTGGAATTCAGCCGCGTGAAAACTTCTTTTTCTTTTGGATGGTGCAATCTTATATGCTCAACGCTGGTTTGACTGTCGATCGCCTGGAGAGCAGTCATCATCAATGGTTATTGTTGCCGCGAGTGGATCCCGCCAAGTTATGCACGGAGCGCTTTCAATCATCCTTGGCCCAAAAATTAGCGCTTCCGTTTGGTCGGCACATGTCATTTTTTGGGCGCAAAGAAGCCCAAATCTAGAGACTTCTAATCGGAGCGTCTGTTGCTCTCTTTTCCCATTACCCACATGTTTCTCCAAAGACCTAGAATTGCCAATTGGCTCCACGCGTTGCATTTAGGACAACCTCATTCGCAGACCATCGACATCGAACTCGAAGCGCTGAATCGTCATGCTCAAGGCAAGAAGACAGCCTTGGAGATTGGAACCTTTCAAGGAGTCTCAGCCGTTCACATCGTTCGCGGAATGGACCCCCAAGGAGTGCTTTATTGTATTGATCCTTGGCCGGAAGACGATGGGAAACCCAATCCCTGCTGGAGCATCACGGAGCGCCATTTCAAACGCTCGAAAATCTGGGGTCGAGTCAAGATTCTCAGAGATTTTAGCAGCAAGGTGCAGTCTCAGATTCCGGATCAACTCGACTTTGCTTTCATTGATGGAGACCATTCGTGGGAAGGGATTGAAACGGATTGGGCCATCGTGGCTCCGAAGATCAAGTCAGGTGGAATCTTGTGCTTGCATGACTCGGTAACTCCCGAACCTGAGCCTTGGCGCGTTCTGGGCTCGACGAGGTTTTATGCGGAAGTGATCTCCAAGGACCCTTCTTTTGAAGTGGTGGAGATCGTTTACAGCCTTGCGGTGTTGAGAAAAAAATAGCCACAAGGACTGGGATCGTTTGTTGGTTTTTACTCCGTCATTCATGAAAATTATCATCGTTTGCGGAGCTGGAATGGTCTCGGGCAAGGAGATCATGGCACTCGAATTGGGACAAGGTTTTCGACAAGAAGGGCATGACGTTCAGTTCATCACCAGCTTCTGGGGGGATGGGAAATTTCGTGAACGTCTGAAGGCTCTGGACTTCAAAGGACAATCCATGAGGATAGGGTTCATCTCAGCTACCCTGAGTTGGAATGCGATCCGAATGACAGCCAGCCAGTTGATTCGGGTTCCGGGGCTTTGGTTCGATTACGGGCGATTTCTGAGGAGGGGAAACCCAGCTCAAATCATTCACACGAACTGGCATCACCTCTTGGTGCTCTGGCCTTTTTTGTCCGCTGATCGCGATTGGTTTTGGTTGCATGAGATTGTTCCCAACAAACCACAGTATCAAAAGGTTTTTGGAGCGTTGGCCAAGCGTCTCAAAGGTTTCATCGGAGTGTCCCAAGCTGTGGCGAATGCCCTGTTGGACATCGGCATTCCTGCCAACAAGATTCAAGTGATTCACAACGGGTTGACGGATCCTTCGGCAGGCCTAACCGAAAAACTGAAAACATGGAAAGGCGTTCGCATTGGCATTG
Source organism: Verrucomicrobiaceae bacterium (assembly GCA_027483245.1). GTDB lineage: Bacteria > Verrucomicrobiota > Verrucomicrobiia > Verrucomicrobiales > Verrucomicrobiaceae > Prosthecobacter. Next base: position 3,947 of record JAIXVB010000374.1, read on the forward strand.
CTGGCCAGATTGAGCCCTGGAAAGGGCATCAAGATTTGTTTGCTGCCTTTGCTCAGGTCACTCTCAAGCATCCTGAAGCTGAATTGCATGTTTTTGGTTCGGGCTCGACGGAATTCAGACAAGAATTGGAAAAGATGGCTGAGCGTGGAGGTTTCAAGGCTTCGCTTGTCTGGCACGGTTTTGTAGCGGATCGCTCTCGCATCTATCAAGAGATCGACCTTTGTGTGGTTCCCAGCCGCGCCCCCGACCCGTTGCCCACCAGTGCGATTGAAGCAGCCTTTTTTGGAATTCCCACCATTGTCTCTCGCAGTGGAGGTTTGCCAGAAATTGTCGAAGATGGAGTGACTGGATTCCTGGTGGATGTAGCAGATCCCGGGCAATTGGCCGAAAAGTTGGATCAACTCATCGGAAATGCAGAACTTTGCGAAAAGTTAGGGCGCTTGGCTAAAAATCATGCAAAGAACCGCTTCAATAAGGATCGTTTTATCGATGAATTTGTTTGCTTGCTTGGCTCCAAGGTTGACAAGAGTGCCATCTAAAATATGCAGCAGGTTTGCCTAATGAATTTTGAATCTATGGCCCGGAACGATTTGCCTCACAGGACTAGCGAGACTAGCTGGAAGGGAATCCGATGGATCATATCAGTGCGCCAAATCGGCTGGGTTGTGAGTGGTGAGATGGAAGGAGAAGTGCCATTCGGATGAAGTTAGCCATCGTCAGCCGTGCTGAGAATGTCTCCGGAAAGGAGATCATGACTTTAGAATTGGGTGAGGGGCTTCATGCTTCACAGCTTCCTGTGGAGTTTGTCACCAGCTTTTGGAATGACGGTGCTTTTCAACAGAGATTGAGCAGTCTCGGGCTTCCTTTCAAAGAGATTCATTTGGGGGCCATTTCAGCGACCGTGAACTGTGACTGTGTGCGCATGACATTGGTGCAAATGCTGCATTTGCCGGCCCTTTGGTCGGAATACCGCCGGTTTCTCCGCGAAAGCAGCCCCGAGCGAATCATTCACACGAGTTGGCATCACATGCTGCTGCTTTGGCCTTTTTTGAAACCTCAGCGAGACTGGTTTTGGATCCACGAGATTCTTCCGAACAAACCCCAATATCGCTTTGTTTTCCAAAAGTTAGCTCGCTCATTGGTTGGATTCATTGCCATTTCTCAAGCGGTGGCCGACTCTCTCAAAGCCTTAGGCATTGAAGATTCTAAGATTCGAGTGATCTACAATGGACTCCGTGACCCTCGTTCTTCAGAGTTACCTGAGCGGGTGGGGGCAGCGAGACTAAAAATTGGAGTGGTCGGGCAAGTGGAATCATGGAAGGGGCATCATGATCTGCTCCATGCTTTTGCGAGGTTGTCAGCTAAACACCCGGCGGCTGAAGTTCATATTTTTGGCAATGCTTCGACGACTTATGGGCAAGAAGTGAAGCAGCATGTCATGTCTCTTGGATTGAGTGAGCGGGTGTTTTGGCATGGGTTTGTGGAGGATCGATCCACCATCTACCAAGACATGAATATTTGTGTGGTTCCGAGCAATTTTGATGAGCCTTTTGGCCTTGTTGCCGTCGAGGCAGGCTTCTTCGAATTGCCGGTGCTTGCCAACCGCTGTGGTGGATTACCTGAAATTGTCGAGGATCAGAAAACCGGCTTTTTGGTGGAACCTAGAGACCTGACACAATTAGCCGATCGTTTGGATGAATTGCTCAGCAGTGCTCCTTTGCGTCATTCAATGGGGCAAGCCGGACGTGCCAAAGTGGAGCGTCTGTTTGGACGTGAGAGGTTTGTGATGGAGTTTGTTCATTTGATGAATCAATCTGTCGGGTAACAGAAACCTTCTAAAATCCACCCTCATGATTCCATCCAATGCTTCCCTGGAAACGATGCCTCCGGCCACGCGACGGAGCATGCCTGTGCAGCCACGAATGAGAGTGCTCCGGCATAACTATGTGGACTTTTTCCAGCCTCTACCAGTTTGGGTTTGGATTGTGTCTCTTGTGTTTAGCATTTGGGC
>JAIXVB010000121.1 GCA_027483245.1 Verrucomicrobiaceae bacterium
CCAATTGTCGAGATCGCCCTCAGCCATAGCTTCTGCGACCAAAGCGCCTTCACCCACCAATTTCGCAAACGCACCGGCATGACACCGAAGGAGTTTCGCAAAAGGCATCAGGGCTAGAACGTGGGGTGGACTTCGATGCGACCAAGATCCGTAGGGCGGATGTGTTTGGCGGAAAAGACGGATTGCTGCTGTTTGAATCTGCCACGCCAAACTATCCGCCTTCTTTGAACCTGGCAGACACTCTCGACGCCCCCAAACAGACGGATAATTCGGCGAAGGGAATCCAGGGGCAATGGAGTCCCGCGCGCCGAACACATCCGTCCTACGCCCCGGCCGCCCGCACCTCGTCTTATCTGGATGCTGAAAGTGGTGTGCAGATCTAGGCACACCGAGGTGCTTGTTGGGAAAGGCCTGAAAAAGCTTTGACGCGACCAGGGACCGTAGGGCGGATGTGTTTGGCGGGAAAGCGCGATCACTGCTCCTGGACCGACCACGCCAAATTATCCGCCTTCTTCGACGGTCCTAGAGCTCTCAACGCCCCCAAACCGACGGATCATTCGGCGAAGGCAATCTAGGGCGCACAGACGTCCCACGCACAGAACACATGCGTCTTACAAATCGCGGGTGTCTTGGTATAGGGCGGCTGGTCCCTCTGCCGCCGCCGTTGGGTCTCGAGTCCTGGGGCCATTTTTTTCAGCATTCGGTCTTTCGGCCTGCGACGCCCGGCGCTTGCAGGAGCAAGCGCCCTACCCAAGACGCTGGCGCGTCGTCTGGTCATGAAGGTTTGCCTGTGGAACCTCTTCGGAAGTTCATGATATCTTCTCGCCATGCCCCTGTCGCGATCGACCACCAGCGCCGCAACCCTTTGAGCCTTGCACGCACCCATTTGAGCCTTGCACGCAACCCTTTGAGCTCTGTCTGCCGCCATTTAAGGACTGTGCGGACCTATTTGAACCTTGCGCCATCCGTTTGATCCGTGTGCGTCCTCATTTGAGCATTGTTCCACCTCATTTGATCCTTATGCGCCCCCGTTAGAACCGTGTGTTTATCGGTTTGAACCGTGTGCGCATCCATTTGAACCTTGAGCCCCCCTTTTGATCGTTGTGCGGATCGGTTTGAACCCTGCGCGATCCGGTTTGAATAAGCGCCTACCTGGGCAGGAGGTGGCATGGAACCCTTGGCCCTCTTGCCCCATGGAGGCAACGCTTACCAGCGAAGTGTGCAATCCTGCTGCAACCATGACCCCAAATAGGCACTGCCCCCGAACACCGGGTCCTGAAGGAACGCCGCAGAGATCCGATTGGCAGCCCTGTGCCCGATCCAAGCCGACGCGGCGATCCGCCGGAAGATCTCGCGGCTACGTTTCGTCTCTTGGTCATGCGTTTTTTCCTGTTTCTCTTTTCGATCTCTTGGCTCCATGCGGTAGAGCCTGGCTTCGAGTCGATCTTCGATGGCCTGACCCTGGAGGGGTGGAAACATGAGGGCAACTGGACTGTGATTGAGGGAGAGATTGCCTGCACCCAGAAAGGCGGGTCACTGGTGTATGAAAAGGCGGAGGTGCCCGATGACTTCGAACTGCGCTTTGACTGGAAGGTGGCGAAGGGCTGCAACAGTGGCGTGTATTACCGGCCAGGGCAGGTGGAGTATCAATTGCTCGACAACGCCAACAGCCCCTATGGCGAGAACCCGCGACAGAGCGCGGCCTCGCTCTTTTTTGGCATGGCTCCAACCCAGGACGTCGTGAAGCCTTTTGGCGAATGGAATGAAGGACGCATCGTTTGCCAAGGCACCGTGATCCAACACTGGCTGAATGGCGTGAAGGTGATCGACTTTGATTACACGGACTCACGTTGGTTTCATGAACTGGAGGTGCTGCGCATCCGGGGCGGTGACTTGACGAAGCGTGGAGCCAAGCTCTCGCTGCAATACCATGGCGCGAAGGTTGGGTTTAAGAACCTGCGCTGGCGGACTCTCCCTGAGGATCTGAAACTCAGAAACGAGAACCTGACCCCCATGCCGATCCCTGACGCGGCTTTGCGCAAGGAGCAGGGCCGTGTGAACGGCATGCTGGCGAAAAAGAAGGGCACCTGGCAGCACGAGGAAGTGAAGCGCTTCAAAGCTGAGGAAGCCCATCAAGGGGTGGCGGTGGATGACACGCACTTTTATGCGATCACGAACACCGCGATCGGCAAGTATCGCAAAGACAACGGTGAGCGTGTGGGCGGCTGGAAGGAAGCTGAGGACGGGCCGCTCAAACATCTGAACGCAGGGCTGGTGCTGGAGGGCAAACTGTGGTGTGCGCACTCCAATTACCCAGCCATCCCGATGCGCAGCTCGGTGGAAGTTTGGGACACGGCAACGATGAAGCAGGTGCAAAGCATCGATCTCACAGAGGCGGGGGGCTCACTGACCTGGGTGGATCGGCGTGATGGCGTGTGGTATGCCTGCTTTGCCCAGTATGCAAAAACGGGTGATCCTGCGAAGACCCGAATCGTGACCTTTGACACGCACTGGAA
>JAIXVB010000089.1 GCA_027483245.1 Verrucomicrobiaceae bacterium
CACGAGTTCGTAGGGGGCGATGGATTTGATCTTTTCCGCCTTCACCACCACCACGCCGCTGGCGCGCTCCACTTCCGCGCCCAGCTCACCCAGGATGCGCACCATGTAGTTGGTATCGCTCAGGTCAGGGACACGACGGATGGTGCAAGTCTCTTTGGTCAGCAGCGTGGCTGCCAGGATGGGCAGGGAGGAGTTCTTGCTGCCGCTGATGTTGACGCGGCCTTTGAGGGAGGCACCTCCGTGGACGATGAGTTTTTCCATGTTGCCCGTCTAAGTGCGTCGCGCAGGCCGTGGTGCAAGTGCGAAGATGCACTCAGGGCAAGAGATGCCGCCGCGCCAGCAGCACGACTCCCACACAGAGAACCAGCGGCAGGATCACGATCCAAAAAAAGTCCGTCAGCTGCTGATCATGATGACCGGTGTTGCCGTGAATCAGTCGGCTCATTACGGAGATCTGTGCCGCCTCCACCTTTTGTTCAAGGCTCACTGACTCAGCCTCTGCGGCCTGTGAAACTCCCGTCCCAAGCCCCATCAGGGCTGAAAAAGGACGTCCCCGGATCCGCCTAACTAGCTGATCACCGTGAAAACCAACCACACCGTGCGAATCCGGGGACATATAGGAATTACCGGATTGCTCAGCAGCTGTTACACTCTTTTTACGCAGAACTGAATATTTATTCAGAAAGGTTCATTTTCGCGAAAACGAAACGCTCAATCCCTGCCAGATCGGCCTTCGTGTGCGCTTCGACAAACCCCGCCGCCTCCGCCAGTGTGGCCGTGACCGCACCCTGATCATGGCCTACCTCCAGGGCGATCTGCGCTCCAGGATTCAAAAACGCCGTCGATTCTGTCAAAAAACGCCGCACCAGATCCAGGCCATCCGGCCCCCCATCCAGCGCCAGCACCGGGTCCCGACGCACCTCGCGACTCAGCGTGGGGATCTCTCCGCGCGGAATGTAGGGCAGGTTGCTGACGATCAGATCGTAGCGACCGGTGATTTTTTCAAACAGGTCACTGCGCAGGATCTGCACCTCATTGAGACTCAAGCGGCAGGAATTCAGCCGGGCCAAATCCAGCGCATCTTCAGACACATCTGCCAGCGTCACATGACTGGTCTTCCACGCCGCCGCCAGCGTCAGGCCGATGCAACCCGACCCCGTGGCCATGTCCAGCACTCGAGCTGGCGACTGGCTGCCATGCTGACGGATCAGCAGATCACACAGATACTCCGTCTCGGGACGCGGGATCAGCGCCCGGTGATCACTGACCAGTTCATTGCCCAGAAAGTCCACCGTGCCCAGCAGGTGCTGCAGCGGCTCTCCCTCCGCCCGGCGCATCGTCAGGCCACGCAGTTGATCCAGGTCCGCCTCATGCAGCGTCTCCCCAAATCGCAGGTACAGATCCAATCGACGGCAACCCAGCACATGCGCCAGCAGGTGCTCCATGTTGAGCCGCGCCTCCTCCACGCCATGCTTCTCCAGGTAAGCAGTGCCAGCGCGCAGGGTATCGAGGAGGGGTTTCATGAGGCAAAAAGTCAGAGGGCGCAGATAGCGCGCAGGGTCAATGGCAGGATTTCACTCACCGTGTGATTCCCCAGCTCAGCGTGGCTGCCCACGCATCTGCGCCACATGCTGCAGCATCACCTGATAACTCTCGAACCAGCGATTCGTGCCCTCCTCATTGGAAGCCGGAGCCACGCGCGCCCACAAATACGCCGCCTCCGCTTTGTCAAACTTACCCAGTCGATGCCAGTGAATGCCCAGAGCCAGACGCGGCTCCTCATGCAAAGGAGCCAGCACCAGCGCGTGCTGAATCTGCGTCAGTGCCTCCTCATAGCGGCCCATCGCATCATACACATCCGCCAGCGCCAGAGGGTAAAAGTAGTGGTGCGCATTCAGCGCCACCGCCCGCTCCAGATCCTCCGCACAGGCCTTCAGCGCCGGGCTCTCCGCTGAGCGATCCGCGTCCGTCAGCCGGTTCAGTCGTGCGAGGGCCCGCTGGTAGAGCACCTCCCCATTTTGAGCATCTGCCGCCGCTGCCTGATCCAGTTCCTGCATTTGCAGCGCCCCATCCTTCCTCGCCTCCGCCAGTTGCGCCATCGCCAGATGGTAATCGCCACGGCCATGCGACCACGCCCCCACCAACATCGCTAGCACCGCTACCGTCAGCCCCAGCTTCACCAGCAGGCGCACTCCAGGGATCTTCATCGTTCGATGCGTGTCCCCCTCAAAACCCGGATTCGCCAGAAGCCCCAGCAGTAGCGCCCCCGTCACCGCCGTGGCCGCCACGTGGAAGTGAAACTCAAATGCCGCGTGCACCAGGGTTGCCACCAGCGCCCCCAGAGCCCCCAGGCACAGCGCCAGATTCGTGCTCGTCACCCGCCCCGTTTGCAGGAACTTGTGATGCGTGAACCAGTGCAGAAACCGCAGCCCATTCAGCCCGTGGGCCAGCACCACCAGCAGCACCAGGCCCAGCCCAACCCAGCCATAGTCCGCCAGCATTTGCAGATATTCATTGTGGGCAAACAACGCCTCCTCCGCATAGCTTGGCAGCTTCAGCGACCGGTATTGCAGGCTGCCATCGTAAAACATCCGCGCTCCTGCCCCCACCACCGGTGAAGTCGCATGCTGTGTCAGCGCCGCCTCCCAGATCATGAGGCGCTCATCATTCGCCATCGGGCTGCCATGCTCCCGCTTCTTCAGGTATTCCCCATTCACCTTCCACAGCACCGATCCCCCCAGCGCAGCCAGCATCAGCCCACCGATCAGCAGACTCCAGAAAAGATGCCGCTGCGTCTGCCACACCACCCACAGGCTCAGCAGGAAAAACACCACCATTCCCACCGCCACCCCCACCAGTGCCCCACGACTCACCGTCAGGGTCACCCCGATCCCCGTCGCCACCACCACAAAGCCCAGCAGCAGCTTCAACACCGCCCCACCGCGCCCAAACCCCAGCCAACCCGCCGCCAAAAACAGCACCATCGAAAAGAACGCCGCCAGGTGATTTTGATTCACAAAAAACCCGCCAATGCGCCCCACCGTCGCCGCCCGGGCAAAGTTCGGCACCACATGAAAGTCCCACTGCCCCGTGAAGTGGATGAAACCCACCACCAAGTTCCCCACCACCAATGCCAGCAGCGTCAGCAGCAGCGCCAATCGCCAACGCGGATGACTCGCTGCCGTCAGCGTCAGCACATACACCACCCAGCAACCCGCCAGCACATACAGATCCTCCCGCGCATAGACCGCCACGGGCGACATCAGCCCGCGCACCGCCAGATAGCCCGTGCAAGCCAGCGCACTCAACAGACACAGATCCGAAGGCGGAAACAGCACCCGCAACCGCCATTGCAAAGTCGCCAAAAGCCCCGCCAATCCCAGCACCACCGCCCCCGGCCAAAAGAACAACAAACGCGTCTCCGTGCCCAACACACCCGTGAGCAGCAGACCGAAGAGAAAGACAGCAATGATGACCCCTTGCATAAGCCCGCACACTCCCGCACCTGCCCATCCCTTCCAATCAAAATCTA
>JAIXVB010000457.1 GCA_027483245.1 Verrucomicrobiaceae bacterium
GCTGTCGTTGCCAAGCGGTCCGTGCAAGAGCTGGGAGCCTACGGTCGTGGCAACAAAAGTGCGGTCGAGGCTCTCGTCGGCATCGCCGCCACGCAATCAGCCAACGTCATCCCCGAGACCGTGATCAATGCGCTGAATCTGGCCACGGGACAAAAATTCTCCAATGCGAGTCAGGCGGTGGAGTGGTGGAAAGTGAATGGCCCCTTGCGCGATGAAAGCATGGGGCCGGTGGACGTCCCAGCGAAGTGAGCCCGCACAGCGACTACTTCAGCCTTTAATACCCGCCCGCACCGATGGTCGCTGGGGCGGTCGTGGTTTCGCCACTGGCTTCCCGACGGCGATATTCTTCGAGGATCGCTTTGGTCGCACTGGCCCCCAGGCGTGTGCAGCCGAGATCGCGAACCATGATCAGACCATCGAGATCGCGCACGCCGCCTGCGGCTTTGACTTGGACATGAGCCGGGCTGTGCTGGCGCATCAGGCGGAGGTCTGGCTCCGTCGCTCCTTTGTAATTGTAGCTGCCATCGGGCTGCTTGCTGAAACCGTAACCCGTGGAGGTTTTCACCCAATCTGCGCCTGCACGCGCGCAGATTTCACAGAGGCGGATCTTGGTGGCGTCGTCCGGGATGTAATCATTTTCAAAGATGACCTTGAGCTTGGCTCCGTGCTTGTGGGTTTCATCGGCGATGACTTTGATTTCATTCTCCACGTAGTCCCAGTCACCCCCGAGCGCCTTGCCGATGTTGATGACCATGTCGATCTCCTTGGCCCCGTCTTGGCAGGCGATCTGGGTTTCATAGCGCTTCACTTCCGTCGTGCTGTTGCCCGCGGGGAAACCAATGACGCAGCCGACGATGACGGCCGTGTCACCCAGCAGCTCGACAGCACGCGGGACGAAGTAGGGTTTCACGCAGACGGAGGCCGCGCCGTATTCAGCGGCGAGGATGCATCCGGCCTCTGCTTCAGCATCGGTCATGGAAGGCTGAAGAAGGGAGTGATCGATCATTCCGGCGAGTTCGGAGTAGGTGTACTTCATGGCGAGGTGTGGGTGATGGGAAACGATGGAAGATGCAAACGGCTGACAGGCAAGGGCTACTTTTTCACCGGTGTGGCGACGGCGATGCCCAGTTCGACGGTGGGTTCACGGGCGTCGCTGAGCGGTGGCTGAGTGATCCGGCCTGCTTCATCGAGCAAATTGATGCCGACCGAGTGCAGCAGACCGCGCTCCGGTGAATACAGCAGAGCGCCGCCGGAAAAGGGATCAATCGGCAGGTGAAGGAGGTAGGCCGGTGTGAGATCGCTGAGCTTTTGCGGCAGGCGCTGATGATCGGAAAGGTAACGACGAATGGCGAACAGGCACTGAATGATGCTGTGATGCGCGTGGGTCAGCGCGTGACGCTCTGGCAGCGGCAGGTAGCCCTCCATCTGTCGGCTGAAGTAGGCTTCACCGGTGGAGTTCGGCAGGTAGAAGCGTGAAGGCGTGAGCCGTGGACGCAGGGGATTCAGGCCCAGGTTGGTGTAAGGCGCGCGGGCCATCTCATCCCGCAGATCACGGAAGGCATGGACGAAGAGATTCAGGGTCTCCTGAGTTTTAAAAAACAGGCGGCTCGGGCGCTGGGTCTGCACACCTGCCGGCATGGTGTCCAGAGGCTCACCACTGGCTGCCCCGAGCAGGAGTTTTTTCTCATGCAGGTAAAAGGCGGCGCAGGCTTGGCGCAGCAGGGCGTCATCAGGCGCACAGTGCAGAAACTCATTCTGGAACCGCGCAAGGCCGTTGCTGCTCAGGCGGGTTTGTTTGAGCAGTTCCGCCAGCACCTGCACGGCCCCGGTGTGCAGGTCCTGAGATCGGTGCAGGTAGCTGGGCCAAGCCCACAGTTCCTGGAGCCGCCGACTGAGTTCTAGCAGATCAATCGCTGCCGTGAAGGCCGCTTCTTCCTCTCCCCGGCGCATGAGGTAGGAAGCTTGAGCCTGAAGCAGGTAGCGCACATTTCCCCAGGCCAGATGATTGCCATGGTCCTTCATGTGCCAAGCCGCGTGATGAGGATGCCAATCGGCGTCCTCCAGAAGATCGCGCAGGTTGTCCACCGCCGTGCTGTTGATTTTCACGAACCGGGCCAGGGAAGGCGTGTCCCAGGTCCACGGCGGTGTCTGCATGAACGTCACATTTTCCAGTCGAGTGACGGAGTCCAAAAACGTCTGCAGACGCATCGGCACCGTGGTCGTCGGGGTGCTATCGATGGCATAGCTGGGGCGCAAATCCTCATCGGAATCGCGTTTCCCCTCCTCCAGGTAAATCCACGCCAGTAGGGTGAAACCGAGCGTGCCCAGGCTGAGGGAAATCAGCGTCCCCCAGGAGCTGTGGCGCTGCTGGCGGATCTCCTTTTTCAGGGACGGCACCGGCGCGTGGCGGGTGGTCGGCGGATTCGGCGCGGCCTGGAGGCGCGATGGGGTCGCCGCAGGAAAGGCGGATGGCGTTTTGACCTCCGCTTTGGGGATCTCGGCCTTGGGTTCGGCCACGGGCACGTTGGGCTCGACCTTTGGGGTGGGCGGCGCAGCCATCACCGGCTCTGCCAGCGGCCGTTGGAATTCCCCAGGCGGGCGAAAACGCGCGTCGCTGTCCGTTTTGAAGGACGCTTGAGGAGCCTGGGTCGGTTTCTCCGGCAGCGTCACGGCAGGCTCATCGGGGGCTGTGTCCAATGGGGCCTCGAAGCGCAGAGTGACTCCGCGGGTCGTGATTTCGGGCACGGAAGAAAAAGCCTCGCTCTCCAGATCGGTGTCCAGAGGCGACTCCGAACCTGGGGGGGGCGTCGAGTCACTGCCCGCGCTCTCGTCGGCATCAGGCCAGGGGCTGGGCTCTGGCGCGCGCTCATACTCATCTTCGAATCCCCAGGGCGAAGCCCAGCGCTCTTCCTGCGCGCGGCGTGACTCGCGGCGCGTCGGGTGGAGCGTGGAGTCTGGGGTGGTCATGTGGGGAAGTGTCTCAGGCCTCTTCGGAAAGAGCGATGCCAAAAAAGTCCATGAACACCTGGCGATAAACCGCGCGTTTGAACTTCGGCACCCACTGCATTTTAAAATCCTGAGGGCGGATCCATTTCCATTGGCCGAATTCCTGGTGCGTGGCCGCGAGGTTCACATCGCTGTCCTGCCCCAGAAAACGGCAAAGGAAATAGGACTGCTCCTGGCCACCATAGAGCCCGTATTTCAACCGCCCTTTGCTGAAAGCATAGCGGTAGCCATCGCGCCGTTCGATCTGCTGCACCAGTGATTGACCGACACCGATCTCCTCAGCCAGTTCACGATACAGCGCCGTCTCCGCATCTTCACCATCGTCGATCCCGCCTTGGGGGAACTGCCAGGCACCTGGCACATTCAGGCGCTCCGCGATGAAGATCTCATCGCGCTCATTCATCAAGATAGCCGCCACATTCGGGCGATACAGGATCGGGGTACTCATCGGGGCTGAGGTCATCATGGAGGATGCTTCGCTCACAGCACCTTTCGGGCCTTGAGGAAAGGCACCAGCTCATCCACCCCAAAGTCGGCCAGCACTTCACCGTCCCAATCCATCGTTGGAGCCTTCGACTGGCCCGAGAGATCCACCATCTCCTTCATCGCTGCCGCGTTGCCTGACACCGTCACTTTTTGATAGGGCATTTTGCGCTCGTCCAGAAAGTCCAGGACTTCATCGCACCAGGGACAACCGGTTTTGACATAGAGAATGGGAGTGATCATGAGGGGCAGTGACGTTGATGTCGGAGAGGATACGTGTGAAGGGAAGCGTTGCGCGGCCATTCATCCACGATGAAGCCTCCAGGATCAACCACCAGCCATCAACTTCCCCCATTCCTTTCCCCATGATCGATCTCACCGCCGCCCCTGCCTCGGATCCCCTCAGCCTTTATCGTTATCGAGACGGTCTCTATGCCGTGGATCTGCTCACCGCCGCGCTGAGTTTGGACTTCTTCACCTGGCTTTCCACGCAGCCCTCCAACCTCGCGCAGATCCAGGCCCAGTTTGAGTTCCAGGCCCGCCCTGCGGACGTGATGATGACCCTTTTCACCGCCAATGGTTGGGTGCGCCGTGATGGGGAGGTTTTTCAGCTCACCGAGACTGCGCGTGAGCACCTGTGTTCGGATTCGGAGTGGCATCTCGGGCCCTACTACGCCTCGCTGCATGATCGCCCCATCGCGCGCGATTTTTTGGAAGTCCTCCGCACCGATCGCCCCGCAGGCTGGTCCGGTGACAAGGCCTCCTTTGACTGGCACAAGGCCATGGAGCAGGAAGACTTCGCGCGGAAATTCACCGCCGCCATGGACTGCCGCGGACGTTACCTCGCCCAGGCTTTGGCTAAAAAGCTCGACCTCACCGGCCATCGTCGCCTGCTCGACATTGGGGCCGGGTCAGGTATTTATGCCTGCGCCATCACCGCTCAGCATCCGCAGGTGCAGGGCATCGTGTTTGATCAGGCCCCCGTGGATCGCATCGCCCAGAAACTGATCGAAGAGCGCGGCTGTGCCGAGCGTGTCAGCGTCGTCACCGGCAACATGTTTGAAGGCTTGCCCGCCGACTGCGACGTCCACCTTTATTCCAATGTCTTGCATGACTGGGGCGTGCCCGAGGTCCGCCAGCTCCTGAGCCTCTCTCACGCTTCTTTGCCCTCAGGCGGCCTCCTCATCATTCACGATGCCTTCATCAACGCGGATCAAACAGGCCCCGTGCATGTCGCTGAATACTCCTGCCTGCTCATGCACTCCACGCAGGGCAAATGCTACAGCACGACCGAATACGCCGCCCTGCTCACCGAGACCGGTTTCCATCCAGGCCCCTACACCGACACCGCCGTTGGTCGTGGTTTCATGATCGCCAAGAAAGGCTGAGTGCGGCCCCCACTCGTTGCTTCGAGGCTTCATGACAGGATTCACAAAAGAGGCAGGATTCACAGGATTTTTCAGGGCCGTCAGTCCTGTCCCCTCCTGTGAATCCTGGATTACTGGGTGGAGGCAGATGTAGCCCTGAACCTCACAGGGGATTGGCTTAGCGGCTTCACAAGTGCGGCCCCTTTGCTACGCGGCAGCGTCCTGGAGTGCTCCAGGCCTCTGGAGCTTTCGCAGGCCGAGAGACGCTCGAAACCACTGGAGGTCCCGCACTCCAAGACGCAAGCACGACGGGGCTTTGGAGAGCTGAGAGCGCGCAGCAACTTCAGCACACGCCCCAGGATGGGCAGGATTCACAGGATTTTCAGAGCCGTCAATCCTGTCCCCTCCTGTGAATCCTGGATGCCTTGAAAAAAGCCAAAACAGGTCACGGCATGCCCGCTGCTGTGCCGCCTGTCTCGGCGGGCAGGGACTTGTTTTTCA
>JAIXVB010000007.1 GCA_027483245.1 Verrucomicrobiaceae bacterium
CGAATTTCTCCGGCTGGCATCTCATGAAATCGCTGGCCGTCTCAGAGAAGTATGGTCTCTCGCGTTACGTCGCCAATCAGACCTACTATTCGCTGGTGGGCCGGGATTATGAATGGGAGTTGATGCCACTGGCCTTGGATCAAAAGGTGGGCGCGGTGGTCTGGAGTCCGCTGGGCTGGGGACGACTCACCGGGAAAATCCGCCGCAATCAGCCGCGGCCGGAGACCAGCCGTCTGAATCAGCCACTGAGCAATCAGTTCGGCCCGCAGGTGGCCGATGAATATCTCTACAAAGTGGTGGATGCCCTGGATGAAGTGGCTCAAGAGGTGGAGAAAACAGTGCCTCAAGTGGCGCTGAATTGGCTGCTTCAGCGTCCCAGCGTCTCCACCCTGATCATCGGTGCGCGCAATGAAGAACAATTGCGTCAAAACCTGGGCGCGGTGGGCTGGAATCTCACGGCTGAACAGGTGGCGAAACTGGACGCCGCCAGCGCGGTGCCGAAACCCTACCCTTACTGGCATCAGGCCGGTTTTGATGAGCGGAATCCGTTCCCGACCAAGTAAGTCAGGTCAAAACAAAACAGCCGGAGCTTGTGGGCTCCGGCTGTTGATTTGAAGGTTAGATTGAGACGATCTTAAGCGGCGGCTTTGAGCTGCTCAGCTTTCTTTGCGATGGCGTCCTTGGCTTGTTGAGCCAGGGCTGCGAAAGCGGCTTCGTCTTTGATGGCGATGTCAGACAGCACTTTGCGGTCGATTTCGATGCCTGCAAATTTGAGGCCTTCCATCATGCGGCTGTAAGTGATCCCCAGAGGACGCGCAGCGGCATTGATGCGCTGGATCCAGAGGTTGCGGAAGTTACGCTTGCGGACCTTGCGGTCGCGGTAGGAATACGTCATCGCCTTGCGGACAGCGTCCTTGGCGTAACGGAAGTGGGTGGAACGGAACCCACGGAAGCCCTTGGCTTTCGCGAGTGTGCGCTTGCGGCGTTTGCGGCTAGCGGGTGCGTTGGTGGCTCTTGGCATTATCTATTTCTCTGAACAGGCTGTTGTTTGGGATGCGATGACCGGCCTCACCTGATCTTAGACCTCGCCGAAACGAAATCAGACCGGAGCATCGTTGCCCCGCTAGGGGGCGATGGACTTAGCCGCGGTGTGCGAACGGCATGTTCGCGAGGACACCTGCTTTATCCACTTCTGCCACGAGGGCGACTTTACCGAGATTGCGCTTCCGCTTACGGCTCTTGTTCTGCAAGATATGGCGCTTGCCTTGTTTGCGGCGAAGCACCTTACCGGTGGCAGTAATTTTGAACCTTTTGGAGTAGGCTTTTCTCGTTTTTGCTATACCAGCGTTTTTGGACATAGGGGCCGCGAAGATGCAGGCAATTGTCGAATGGGCAACACATTTCTGTGCCGATAGCATTCCGATCACTTTTCAGTCCCAAACCAGACGCTCATGGATTGGCCGGAATAACCGGTCATTTCCAGGTAACCCTGCCCCGTTAAAGCCTTGTTTTTGACCTGTCCACGATAGTCCACGGCCCCCTCCCAATAACCGAGACCGGGAGTGGACGGGGCTTGAAATTCCTGATTGGGCATGGCAGCACGGCTCTCCAGCACGAGGGATTCGCCGGGAATTTCGATTTTCCAGACCGTGGGATAAGCGGCACCGAGAGGCGATTTCCAGGTCTGGCCTGGGGTCAGGGTGAAATCCCCTGCCTTCAGGGCCTGGGTGCTGCCGTTTGCGCGGATGAGGGTGCCCGCGCTGGAGGCGCTCATGGGGGCCCCCTTGTCTCCGCGCAGTTGAAAGAGCATCAGCTCGGTGCCGTCGCTGAGCTGCGCGCTGAACCAGTCCCAGCCGACGGTGCCTTTTTCGAGAAAGCTGGTGCCAAATTCGTGGTCCATCCAGCTCTGACCCGTAACCTGAAACGACTCAGCGCCGATGCGAATCGTGCCCTGAGTGGGCATTCGTGGCAGGGAATAATAATGGCTGGCATTGCCCGGGGTGGCGCCTTTTTGACTGATGCCGTCCTGGCCATGGATCACGATAGGTTTGCCCTCATCCAGCTCGAACTCGAGAGCAAAGTCGCGGTCTGCAGCCTGCAAAACAAACTTCCGAGTTCCTTCAGGGCTCGCCTTCCATTCCCAGTCTTCATTCCACACGCGCCGTTCTGTCGCTCCCGCTAGCCCGGGGCCCGCGCGATTGAGCCGATCTGCGTGATGATACTTCCCTGCAGCGATGTCACTGACGGCGAAGTGAGCCATCCACACATCGCGCAGCGCCCAGGGCGAGCTCACGGCCGGCTCTGCGACAGCGCCGATGCGAAAAAACGTCAGCTGATAACCAAAGCGTCGTCCTTCCTGGGTCGCCACATTGCCTGTGAAATACCACCACTCGATTTTGTGCTCGGGGTGCTGACCATGATCCCGCGGCAAGGCATACTCATAGCCGGGTTTCGATGCTTGCCATTCCTCCGCTGCCTGAACGGTTGGCACGAAGAGCCAGAGCGAGGCAGCCGCGACAAAGGCCCCACGCACACTGCGCCGTGCGGGCCACAGCCCTGCCAACATCGTGCCAAAGATCGTCAGCACCGTGGAACCGATGAGGAAAGTCCAAGGGGTGTAAAATTGAATGCTCCAGCCGAAGCTCTGCGGATTGATCACATGAATCAAAACGAGTGACAGAAGGATGCCGACGATCAATCCCAGCCCCTGACTCACCGCTCCGAGCAGGCCGGACTCGATCACGATCGTGCGTTTCACCTGCCCGACATCAGCACCAGCAATCCGCAGCAGGCGGATCTCTTCTTTGCGCTCCAGCACCAGAGTCATCATGGTAGCCGCCACGCCTGCCATGGCCACGAGGATGGCGATGATCTCCAACGCCCAGGTGATGGCAAAGGTGCTGTCAAAAATGCGCAGCACCTCAGCGCGCAGGCCCGCATTGGTGAAGATGGCCACAAAACCACGGCCATCGAGCTGACG
>JAIXVB010000314.1 GCA_027483245.1 Verrucomicrobiaceae bacterium
ATGAAATTGAAGTGCCTAGCGGCGGGGGCCACGGATTTCCTCTCGAAACCCTGCTCGGGAGCCGAGCTTATTTTGCGCGCCCAGAATCTGACCCGGATGCATCGGCAGCAGCAGGAGCTGAGTGCGCAGAAACAGGATCTGGAAGAAGCCCTCAACAACCTGCAGCACAAAGACCGGCAATTAATGCGTCAAGAAAAGCTGGCCTCCCTGGGCCGCATGAGTGCTGGGCTCATTCATGAGATCAACAATCCCCTGAACTACGCCCTTCAGGGACTGCAACTGCTCCACCAAGGCATCGCCCAACTTCCAGCAGATACCAAAGACGAATACCGCGAGATCCTGCATGACGTGGAGGGCGGAGTCGGGCGTGTCACCCAAATCATCGCCGACTTGCGCGGCTTCACCACCAACACCGGACCCGAATGCCGGCAGATGCTGGAGTTACAACCCCTGGTGGAAACAGTGATCGAGTTCCTGGGTGCAAACTCCCGTTCGGACCTCCAAATCAAAATCGAGATTCCCAAGGGCTTGAGCATCCTCGCGGATCGAAATTCGATGATCCAAGCGCTGACCAGCGTCATCAGCAATGCACTAACGGCCATGGAAGAGAAGAATTATCCCGAGGGTGAAAGTCCGCGCTTGGAGATTCAAGGCGGGCGTCACGAGGAAAAGGTCCTTTTGAGCATCCAAGACAATGGGCAGGGTATTTCCCCTGAAATCCAAGACCGTATTTTTGATCCCTTTTTCACCACTCGAGATGTCGGCCAGGGCATGGGCCTGGGGCTTTCGATCTGTCACTCCATTTTGGCCGATCACGGGGCCACGATCGAGGTCAGGAGTGAACCGGGCCTATTCTCCACGTTCACGCTGCAGTTTCCGTCGAATCGTTCATGACGTGATCGGATCGGCAGAGCAGAATCTCTTTTTAAAAGGCTTCACGCCGCCCCCTCAACCCGACAGACTCCGAGTGAAATTCATTTCATGAAGGCTCCGATTCTACCGAACGAACAGCGCCGCCTACAGGTGTTGCATGATCACGCGATCCTCGACACGCCACCCGAGCAAGAGTTCGATGACATTGCGAAACTCGCGGCTGAGATTTGTGAGACACCCATCGCCATGATTTCTCTGGTGGATGAGTCTCGCCAGTGGTTCAAATCAAAGGTGGGTGTGAACCTGACGGAGACGCCACGTGACTCGGCCTTTTGTGCCCATGCGTTGGCGAAAAACGAATTGCTCATGGTGCCTGATGCCCAGCAGGATCAACGCTTTTCAGACAATCCTCTCGTCGTCAGTGATTTCGGACTTCGGTTTTATGCTGGAGCGCCGCTCTTCACGGCCACAGGCGAGGCCTTGGGCGCGCTGTGTGTGATCGACCGTGTTCCCCGACAGCTCACGGACAAACAACAGAATGCTCTGCGGGTCTTGAGCAAGCAGGTGATGACGCAGCTGCAACTGCGAGAAACCGCCAAACGATTGTCCACCACGCTGGAAAGCATCACCGATGCCTTTTTCACGCTCAATCGGGACTGGTGCTTCACTTATCTGAACCGCGAGGCCGAGGACATGCTTGAGCGAGATCGCTTGAGCCTGATCGGGAAATCGATTTGGGCGGAGTTTCCAGAAGCCGTTCACGGTCGGTTTTACCTCGAATACCATCGAGCTTTCGAACAAAATCAGACGGTCTCCTTTGAGGAATACTTTCAGCCCCTGCAAAAGTGGTTCGAAGTCCGAGCTTTCCCCTCCAGCAGTGGTTTAGGGGTCTATTTCCGAGATGTCACGCAGCGTCGAAAGGATCAAGAACAGCTCCGCCTGCTGGAGACGTGTGTTTCGCACATCAATGACATCGTGCTCATCACTGAAGCGGAGCCGTTTGACGAGCCCGGTCCGCGTATTCTGTATGTCAATGACGCCTTTGTCCGCAGGACAGGTTACAGCCGTGAAGAAGCGATCGGACGAAGCCCGCGATTTCTTCAGGGACCGAGCACCCAACGAGATGCACTGGAGCGCATCCACACGTCCTTGAAACAGTGGAAACCCGTCCGTGAGGAGCTGATCAACTACACCAAATCTGGCGAGGAATTTTGGCTCGAGCTCGAAATCGTTCCCGTGGCAGATGCCAAAGGCTGGTTCACCCACTGGGTCGCGATTGAGCGTGACATCACGGAGCGCAAGCACGCTGAGGCGGCCTTGCGTGCGAGTGAGGCCAACATGGCCGAGGCCCAGCGCATTGCCCACTTTGGCAGTTGGGAACTGGAACTGCGTGACGCCGCGAATCCAGATTCCAACGTGCTTCGCTGGTCGGATGAAATGTTCCGAATCGCGGGTTTTGAACCTGGCAGCGTTCAGGTCACCAACCAACTTTTCTTTGATCTGGCTCACCCTGAAGATCACGCGGCCATTCGCCAAGCGGTGAACACCGCAATCGTCCATCGGCAGCCCTATTCCATCACCCATCGGCTTGTTCGCCCCGATGGTGAACAGCGCATCGTTCACGAAACCGCGCAGCTCTTCTTCGATCCGCGGACTGAGCAGCCCATCAAAATGATTGGCACGGCGCATGACATCACCGAGCAAATCAAGATTGAAAGCGAAGTGCGCCGAACCACGGATCTGCTGAAAGCCGTGGCTGATGGAACCACCGACGCTCTTTTTGTGAAGGACTTGCAAGGTCGTTATCTCTTCTTCAATGAAGCGGCCGCACGCTTTGTGGGGCGGCCTGTCGAGGAAGTGCTGGGCAAAGATGATTCCAGCCTTTTTCCAGCGCACGATGCCCACTTTATTCGCGAAAGTGATCGACGCGTGATGGACTCCAACCAAGTTCACACCGCCGAAGAAGTCCTGACGGCGGCGGGTGTGACACGGACCTACATGGCGACCAAGGCCCCCTATCGAGACAGCCAAGGGAAGATCATCGGCATCATTGGCATCTCCCGTGACATCACGGAAAAGAAGAAACTCGAAGCCCAATTTCTACGTGCTCAGCGGGTGGAAAGCATCGGCACCTTGGCAGGTGGCATCGCGCATGACCTGAACAATGTCTTGGCGCCCATCATGATGTCGATCGAGCTGCTGAAAATGCAGGAGACGAATCCCTTTCAGTTAAACATCCTCAACACCATCGAAAGCAGCGCGCAACGAGGTGCTGAGATGGTCCGGCAGGTGCTGACCTTTGCCCGCGGGGTCGAGGGGCAACAGGTCGAGGTGGAAGTCTCCCGGCTGCTCCAGGAAATCGCCAACATCGGCAACGAAACCTTCCTGAAAAACATTCAGGTGACCAACGAGGTGCCAGACGATCTCTGGACGGTTCTGGGTGATCCCACGCAATTGCATCAGGTGCTGCTGAATCTCTGCGTCAATGCGCGTGATTCCATGCCGCTCGGAGGTCATCTCTCGCTCTCCGCCGTCAATGTCGTGCTGGATGAATCGGAGGCCGGCCAAAACATCGAAGCGAAAACAGGTCCTTACATCATCATCCGTGTGGAAGACAATGGCACGGGGATGTCCCCTGAGATTGTCGAACGCATCTTCGAACCCTTCTTCACCACGAAAGAACTGAGTCAAGGCACGGGACTGGGCCTTTCCACCACGCTTGCCATCGTCAAGAGTCATGGAGGCTTCATACGTGTCCACAGTGAGCTCGGCAAAGGCACCCAATTTCACGTGTATCTGCCCGCCCATCAGGGTGCACCGGCCCAATCAGATCCGGTCAATACCACCCACGTTCTGCCACGCGGGCACGGCGAATGTGTTCTCTTGATTGACGATGAATCGGCAGTTCGTCAGATCTCACGTCAGACTTTGGAATCCTTTGGTTATCAGGTGCTGGTGGCTGGCGATGGCGCCGAAGGTGTCCGTGTGTATGCGGAGCATTTAGCGCGAGTCTCCGTAGTGATCACGGACATGATGATGCCCATCATGGACGGGCCCACCACGATCCAGGTCCTGCTCCAGATCAATCCCAAAGTGAAGATCATCGCCGCCAGCGGTCTGAACAACAAAGTGGCCAATCTCGGCATCAAGCAGTTCATCCCGAAACCCTACACAACAGAAACTCTGCTGAAAGCTCTTCAAGAAGTGCTCGCAGCAGAGTGAATCGGGGTCAGTCGAATGACTGGAAGTTGGCGAGAGTGAGCGCTTATTTTCCCCACACTTTCAACAGGGCCGCAGCCATGTCGGCAGGTGAGTCAGCGACGGAGATCCCGCACTCGGCAAGGATGCGCTTTTTCGCAGCAGCGGTGTCGTCAGCGCCGCCAATGATCGCTCCTGCATGGCCCATGCGGCGTCCTGGAGGTGCCGTAGCTCCGGCGATGAACGCGGCGATTGGCTTCTTGCAATTGTCCTTGGCCCAAAGACCAGCTTCGACTTCAGCATTGCCGCCGATTTCGCCGATCATGATGATGGCTTCCGTCTCAGGATCTTCGTTGAACATTTTCAGCACGTCCAGGTGGTTGGTGCCATTGACAGGGTCGCCCCCAATACCCACGCAGGTGCTCTGACCGTAACCACGGGTGGTGAGCTGCCAGACGGCCTCATAGGTGAGGGTGCCTGAGCGGCTGACGACGCCGACGTTACCGCGCTTGTGAATGTAACCAGGGGCAATGCCGATGCGGCAGCCACCGTGAGATTTTTCGCCATAACCCGGAGTCACCAGACCTGGGCAATTTGGGCCGATGAGGCGTGTTTTGCTGCCTTTCATCGCTGACTTCACGCGGATCATGTCATTGACTGGAATGCCTTCTGTGATGGCCACCACGAGGTCCAATCCAGCGTCCACACCCTCCAAAATCGCATCGGCAGCAAAGGGTGGCGGCACAAAGATGACACTGACGGTAGCACCGGATTCTTTGGCGGCTTCAGCCACGGTGTCATACACGGGCACTTTATGGCTGCCGTGGTCAAAGGACTGCCCCCCTTTTCCGGGAGTCACGCCAGCGACGAGCTGGGTGCCATAGTCGAGAGAAGCCTTGGCATGGCGGGAACCAAAGTCCCCCGTGATGCCTTGGACAAGAATGCGGGTGTTTGTGTCAACGAGGATGGCCATAATCAGTGCGTCAGTGAGTCAATGCTTCGGGGGGCCCGAGGCTCGGGCGCGGCATCATAGGGTTGAGGAATGAGGCGTCAAGAAAGCGGCTGTTTTATTTACTCAACGACTTCGAGTTTGACCAGTCCGCCGGTCTTCGGCACCACCAGCTTCCGGTAAAAGCAATTCGAGCGCTTCGTGTGGCAGCAGCCACCCCCGTGCTGGATGACCCGGAGCACCAGGGCGTCTTGATCGCAGTCGGTGCGGATATCCACGACTTCCTGGAATTCGCCACTGGTCGCGCCTTTGTGCCAGAGCGTCTTGCGGCTGCGGCTGTAATAAACCGCCTGACCGATCTCCAAGGTCATGCGCAGGGACTCCTCATTCATGTAGGCCAGCATCAGGGCTTCGTCAGTGTGGGCATCCACCGCCATGGCCACGATCAGGCCGTGATCATCAAACTTGGGGGCGAAAACGAGATCTTCTTCAATCGCAAGCTTCGAATCACGAGGACCGAACTGGTAGGGGGTCATGGGGGTTAACATGGGCAGCCTCAGAGATAGCGCAGGCTGCCACATTGCCAAAACCAAAATGCTTTTGTTCGACATCGGGCAGCGACAAGCTAGGAAATGAGATACCCGAATGACCCCCGACGCACCTTTGAACTCCCCCCGAGGCTTCTTCCTCTCTTTCGAGGGCTCTGAGGGCTGTGGAAAGTCCACCCAAATTCGGCTGCTGCGAGAGCGTCTGGAGTCCGCTGGGCAGAAAGTGGAGGTCCTGCGCGAGCCCGGAGGCACGGCGGTGGGCGAGGAAATCCGCCACCTGCTCCAGCACGCGAAGGCAGGCGAAGGCATGACTCCCGAAGCCGAACTGCTGCTCTTTGCCGCCAGTCGGGCGCAGATCGTGCGGGAAAAAATACGTCCCCTCCTGAGCGCTGGAACTTTGGTGATTTTGGATCGTTTTCTCGACTCGACCACCGTTTACCAGGGGATTGCTCGTGGGTTGCCCCTGGAAAGCGTGCGCGCTATCAATGCCTTTGCCACGGGTGGGACACTGCCCGAGCTGACCGTCGTTCTGGACATGCCCCCAGCGGTCGCTTGGGAGCGCATTCATGCCACCGGACGTGAGCTGGACCGAATGGAGAGTCAACCGCGCGCTTTTTTCGAGAAGGTGCGCCAGGGTTACCTCGACCTCGCCGCTCAGGAACCACAGCGTTTGAGCATTCTCGATGCCGCGCGTTCGGCGGATGTCATCCACGAAGAAATTTGGAGCCTTTTACAGACCCGCCGCCATGCCCTTTAAATCCGATCAAGCCCTGGCCCTGCTCACCCGTGCACACCAGCTCGGAAGGCTCGGCCACGCCTACCTGATCACAGGCCCCAAGGAGGCGGATTGCGAAGGCTTCGCGGCGCAGGTGATGAATCTGGTCACCCAGGCAAAACATCATCACCTGGATGACTGGTCTCAAGAAGGAGCTGTCATTCTGCGCCCTCAGAGCAAGTCCCGCCGCATCACCATTGGTGATGATGGCAACGAGGTCGGCACCATTCGTTTCCTTGAGCGCATGATTCACCGCACCAGCGGCCCGGGCGGCTATAAATTCGGCGTCATCGTCGATGCCGAGCGCATGAACGCGCAGGCTCAAAATGCCTTCCTCAAAACGCTGGAAGAACCCCCTGCACGAACCCTACTGTTGCTGCTCACCGCGCATCCCGGTCAGTTGCTGCCGACCATTCTTTCTCGAGTCATCGAGATCCCCCTGCTCCGCCCTGCGGGTGCACGTCAGTTCAGTGAGCACGAAGAAAAGCTGCTCGCTGTGTTGGAAAAATTAACCACGCAGACCCACGCCAGCATTTCTTCAGCCCTCGCCCTGAAAAAGGACTTCGAAGACATCCTCGAAGACCTGCATGGTGACATCAAAGAAGACCAGGAAGACGAATTTGAGAAAGAACAGGATCACTACAAACAGACCACGGATGGCACCTGGCTCAAACAGCGTGAGGAACAAGTGACCGCACAGATTGAAGCACTTTATCTCCAGCAGCGCGATGCACTGATGGATCTGCTCCTGGCCTGGATGGGAGATGTCGCACGCCTGCAAGTCGGAGCCGAGCACCTGGATCTGCCTGAATATCGCAAGGCCACAGCCACTTTGGCCGAACGCTGGTCACCTGGGGAAACATCCAAGCGCCTGCGTTACCTGCGCCAGCTCGAGTCCCATCTGCACACCAACGTTAATGAAGGCCTCGCGTTGGAGGTCTGTTTCATTCAGGCCTTTGGTCGATAACGCCCGGGATACCCGGACGATCAATCCAGGGAGCGCCTCGGCGCGGCGATTCGAACGCCAGTTCCGGTTGTCGGAGCTGTCACAGGAGCGGGGGCAAAACGTTGCACCTCATACCCCGCCACATTCATGGTGAGATCCAGCTTCGCCAGAAACTCCCAGGTCGCTGCTACGCCAATCTCATCGGCGATTTTACGGGACTCGAGGTAAGTTTCGAAAGCGTCTGTCATGACCTGGAAGACCACCACACCGCTTGGGTCCCCTTTGATCTGACGAAGCATGCGCTGGTAATTGGAGCCTTCAGCGCGCATTTGATCGAGTGTCTCACCCCCACCCGCCTTCGGGGTCAGCGCCAACTGGACCAGATTGCTTCCAGGTCGAATGGTGGGTTTCACCGCATAGGCACCACTGATGCTTGGATTCGCTGCCGCACGCTCGAGAATGGCTTGCAGCTTGAACGCATCATAAATGACCTTGTCTCGGCTCTTGTTTTTGATGCCATCCAGATCCGCAAGGTCTTTGAGGAAGTAGTTTAAGACATCGCGGGGCGCGGCTTTGACTTCAACGACTTTTGCTCCCCAAGTAAACGTCACCTTTCCCCCTGATGAGGTGGCTTTAATCGTCGGTTTGGCGGGATCTCGAGAGGGATCCAGCGCTGTCCACTTGGTGAGATTGCCTTGCGTCGCCGCAACCACGGCCTCGGCCACCACCGGCAGTGTGGATCGTGTCACGACCGAGATGTCACCCAGAGAGGTCAACATTGACTTATTGGGCGTAATCTTCGCTTCAGCGAGAACTCGATAAGCTTGAGCTACGGATTCCATTTGGAAGGTGTTGACCAACGGAGCGATCTCAGGCCAAGCCTGCTGCGCAGCGGCGGCGTTGCCC
This sequence comes from Verrucomicrobiaceae bacterium, assembly GCA_027483245.1. Classification (GTDB taxonomy): domain Bacteria; phylum Verrucomicrobiota; class Verrucomicrobiia; order Verrucomicrobiales; family Verrucomicrobiaceae; genus Prosthecobacter. The sequence continues at coordinate 8,196 of JAIXVB010000314.1, forward strand.
AGCACTTTTTCCAAGAGCTTGGCGAAAGGATCTATCTTCACGTCCTTGTATTCGAGCTGGCTCTTCACTTTATCGAGCCCCTCTAAGATGGGCTGCGTGAAGTTCTTCTCATTGAAATAGAGCACGCCTTGTTTGGCGACGAGGACACGCGTTTCATTCGGTTTTTCTGGGTATGGCCGGGGGTTCGGAAGCCGCACAAATGTCGGCGGTGGCGGCGCATAGATGGGGGTCTGATCGAGCAATGCTTTCAGCCGCTCCACCTCCGCCAAGAGCTTATCCACCTCCGCCTTCTGGGTTTCGCGCAGTTTCTTGGCTTCATCCAGCTTTTTGCGAAAGCCCTCCAAATCCATGAACTTCATCTCGGCCTCCACGGTGGAGCTGTCGATGCTCTTCAGATCTTCAACGGCTTTCTTGAGCTTCTGCTCCGCAATTTTTTGCTGTTCCTCAATGTCCTTCAGATCCGCCGCAGGGGGCGGCAATTTTTTCATCTCTTCCACCAAACGTTGATGCTCTTCAGGGGTCACGGGAGGCAGATCCGAAAGCACTTTTCTCACCGCGCTGGCGAGGCTGATGCCCACCATCACCAACACGATGATGAGCACACCGACGACGTTGGTCATCGTGTCCATGAGGGCCACAAATGGCAACTCCTGCTCTTCATGTTTACGCTTGGGCATACGGTCGCGATTTCTTGAGATTAAGCCTTCTTCGGTGGAGTCGGTTCTTCGCTGGCAGGCGGCGGCGGTGGTGGGATCTTGCCACGGAATTTGTCAAACAGAGCGAGGTCGAGTTGGCCTCTTCCTGGGATCGGCAGTTTGCCAATTCGAATGTTGTAGTCAGCCTCAGCGCGTCCAGCTCCATTGTTAAAAGCTCCCTGTCCGTCATCTCTGATCAGAAAGAGAATGATCGCTTTTTTGTCCTTCGCCACTTCGGTGAGGAAGTGATTGTACTTGGCGTCTGCGACCACCACTTCAGCCGTGGCACTGAGACGATAATCCTCACCCCAAGCGCCCATGACCTTGAGCGCCCCAGCCGTGGCCTCGACAAAATAAACTTTGGTCGTGTCGGCCATCCCAGAACCGGCGGGCTGAACCACCACCGGAGGCAGTTTCTTATCCGGGGGAACCTCACGCTTTTTCATCTCCGCCATCAGCTGGGCAATGACCTTTTTGCTCTCTGTCTGCTGGATTTTCAGGCCATCAATTTCAGTGAGCAGGTCATCGAGTTCCTTCTGCAACTTCGTCGAGATGAGCTTGTTCTGCTCTTTGAGTTCCTTGGAGCTGTCGAGCAACTTGCGCAGCTTGAGGAAACGCTGTTCCCGATCTTGCATCTGCTTTTGGACCTCTTCCAATTTGGCAATCTTCTCTTTGAGAAGCGCGTCCAACTTTTTTCTCTCCTCCAATTCTTTGAGCATCTCTTTGTGCTCTTGCGCCATCTGAATCTCCTCCGGCGTGCGGCCGTTTGTTTGCTGAGATTGAGAGACGCAGAGAACGACGATGATCAGAATGAGCACGCCGATCAACGAGCACAGGATGTCCAGAAACGGGACCAGAAGAATCTCGTCTGAAGCCTTATGACGGCGTTTTGCCATATTGCATCAAGAATGGGTGGAGGAAGAAAAGGCGCAGAGCATCCGGTGGATCATTCTTTGCTGAACCAGCCTTTCTTTTTCACTTGGTGAATGATGATTTGTTTACCGCCGAGTTCTGTGAGGACGTTGTTGAGTCCCTGGATGCCGCTGGCTAGTGCGCGCGTGTATTCACTGCTGGTCTTCACACTGTCTTTGACGGCATTGGTAAAGTCTTCGCGCATGCGGTTCAAAGTCATGGTGAACTCCGCATCGACTCTCTCTTGATGAGCCGCAGCACGCTTGTCGAGATTGGCCGCCTGTTCATTGATGCGGGCAGAGAGAGCGTTGAGATCGGTGAGGAATTCTTTCTGCGCCTGTGCCACCGCTCTGACGAGGGTCTCCATCACACCATTGGTATCTCCACCCGCAATGCTCCCACCATCGTTCAAGCGCGGCAGCAGCACTTCATTGCAGAAAGAATCGATGTCATTGAGGCAATCATCCTCGCTCTTGGACATAGAGTTCATGGGGAAGTTCAGCAACATGGCTAGCACAAGCCCCAGAAGTGTAGCATCAAAGGCGGTGCCAAGACCACTGGTCACGTTGTTGATCGATTCCATGATCACTTTCACATCTTCAACGTTGGAGAAATTCATCCCCCCGATGGCGTGGGACAGACCCAACACGGTGCCGATGAACCCCAAAATCGGAATCGCCCAAAGGAAGGCTTTTAACAGCGTGTAACTGCCACCGATGCGCATGCTGTCGATGTCGGATTGGCTCGAGAGCATGTTGGTCACGTCACCGACGTTCTGTTTGACCTCAAAGAGTTCCAAAGCTTTGCGAATGCGATTGACCATCATGCTATCGCGCAAACGAACGGGCAGCTTGTAGAGGTTATCGATAAAGACGCCCACATTTTGAGCATTGATCTCAGCGCCCAATTCCCATGGCAACACGTCCAAGAGCAAAGCTTCACGTTGATGACGGAGCTTTTGGAACTTCAGATAAAGAATCGCCATCGCCCATGTAAAGAAAAGCGTGTTGGTGAAGCTCACCAGCATGTGTTTGTAGAACAAAGACGCCAGGAACTCCATCCCAGTGTACTCGGCCACAGGCTTGGTTTCGGGAGCGACAAAGGGAAACAAAATCCCCACCCAAGCCAAGAAAAGGATCACACCAATGCCAAAGCTAAGCATGGCATTGGGATTGGTCGGATCTTTTTCTTCCCAGCCGCCTCGCGCCCCTTGCGCTGAAGTCGCTGCGGATTGGGAGGCACTGGTCAAGATGGGGTCGGAAATATCGCGTTCCCCCTCTGAACCCCAAGGTTGCGAGGCGGCAGACGACTCAGGCAACCCTGTGGGCGCGGGCAATCCACTGAGAGTTTCTGGAATGGACAGCTTGGAGTTGCAGCCGGGGCAGCGCACCATTTTACCAGCCATTTCAGGCTCAGCTTTGAGCTGCATGTCACAGGTCAGGCATTTGAATTTCACAGTTCGGTTCTCCTAGGTTCCAAGGTTTGTTGAGGGTTCAGATTCATCACGAATCAAGCGGTCTGCATGGACAGTCACAAATGCTTTTCTGCTTTGAATACGCGCTTCTGGGACTTTTGATGGGGTATGGATGAAGAATGCTCAACTTCGTCATTGGATGAACGCAGAAAGGCATTTGTTGATTCTTGGATCTTTTACTCTCGATTCAGCAAAAAGCCTCATGCTCGGCATTGGTGCTGAGCATGAGGCTGATGGGGTGTTAAACTCGAAAGGGGAGCCGGATCAGGCCTTTTTCTTTTCGCCAGGTTTTGTGTCCTCCGGTTTCTTCGGCTCGGGCAAACTAAACTTGGTTACGCCAGGGATGGGCATTGGAGACGGAGTGAAGCTGTCCCCCCATTTGAGGCTGTCTGGGGCGAGGTCTTGAGTGCAGGCCAACATTTGATCCCACGTGATGAGATTGCCTGTGTAGGCAGCTTCGCGGCCCATGATACCGACCAACGTGCTGAGCATCATGCGTTCGCCATCATTGATGACCTCGCCTTTGCGAATGGCTTGAAAAAGCGCCTCGTGCTCGAGATCATACATGTTCTTTTCTTCACCTTTAAAGCGCCAGCGCTTGGCCCCATCAATGAAAGGCGCACCACCTTTGCCGATGATGAGGACCCCTTGATCACCCCGGATGATGTCCTGATTGTGGCCCTGGCAGCCTTTGATTTGGCGATTGGCCAAGTGACAGTAGATGCCATTGCCCCACTCATAGGCGGCATGAAAGTGATCGTAGATGTTGCCACCTTCCGCAGGGACCTGCCGACCTCCCGTGGAGATGCAGGAGATCGGTGCTTTATCGCCCATGGCCCAGCAGATCTTGTCCACACTGTGAACCGCTTGTTCGACAATGCTGTCACCACTCAGCCAAGAGTAGTTATACCAATTGCGCACCTGCCACTCGACATCGCTCATGCCGGGAGGACGTCCACTCGCTGGCTGCATGGGTTTCACAGGGCCCGTGTGATAGGTGGCGAGGATGCTGGTAATCTGGCCGATGGCTCCATCTTCGATCCGCGTGAAGGCCTCTTTGCGTGAGGTGCTGTAGCGCCAGCAAAAACCAGCGACGAGATTCAGTTTCTTTTCCGCTGCTTTCTTCACAGCAGCCATGGCCAAGTGATAACCGATCGTATCGACGGCCATGGGCTTCTCACAAAAGATGTGCTTTCCAGCGTTCACGGCGGCCATCAGATGCAGTGGGCGGAATCCCGGAGGACTGGCCAGTAAAACGACGTCAACGCCGCTCTGAATCAGCTTTTCATAAGCATCCAGGCCGAGAAATTTTTTATCAGGCTTCACATCCACCCGATCCGGATACTTCTGTGACAGACTGGCGATGCTCCCATCAATCTGCTTCTCATCCACGTCGGCCATCGCCACGATCTTGGCATTGTAATCCGCGCCCAGCGCCTGCGCCGCAGCTCCGGTGCCACGACCACCACAACCCACAAGGCCGATGCGGAGAGTCTCTTCAGAATCTGCCTTCTGCTGCGCACGCAGCGTGCTGACTGCGGTGAGGATCGCTGCACTACTGGTCGTCTGAACGAAAGTGCGACGGTTGAGGGACGGTGGTTGTGTCATAGAGGTGGAGTGGATCGTGAGCAGTTACGGCCACCTTTCAGGCAGCTTTCGTTTTAATGAACGCAGGCTCTCAAGTGTGACTCACTCTTTTCCGTGACGCACTCAGATACCTTCGTGACCTCCGTGCTTCGGCTTGCCAAAGGACCACGTCTTCGTGTTACAGTGCAGCATGAAGTTTCCCCTCTTCCTTGGCTTCTTGGCCTTGGCTGCCGCACTTACCCTGCTGCGGCCCAGTCATCGAGATCGCCCAGGGGGGTGTGACACTTGCCTGCCCCTGCCAACTGAGCTTATGCCCGTCTTGCCACCGCCACTTTCCCTGCCCTACCCCGCGCCACCCGCCCCGGCTGACTGGCAGGCGCTCAGTGCCGAGGCACGCCTAACCAATGTTCGGGCGCGCCTTCTACCGGGCCTAGCTGACGAACTCGCACGAATAGGGGCTCAGCTGGGAGACGCCACCTACCTCCGCGTTTTCAAAGAGACCCGCCAAATGGAGCTTTGGCTGCGTAGCGCTGAAAATTGGGCACTCTTTCGCAGCTACCCCATCGCCACATTCTCCGGCACCCTCGGCCCTAAGCTCCAAGAGGGTGATCGCCAGGCACCTGAAGGCTTTTACAGCATCACTCCCGCAGCCCTGAATCCTCTCAGCAGCTACCATCTCGCTATTAAGATCGGTTATCCCAATGAATTCGACCGCCAGAATCAGCGAACAGGCAGCTTCATCATGGTTCATGGACGAGAGGTCAGCATCGGCTGTTTCGCCATGACCGATCCCTTCATCGAAGAGATCTATCTCATCGTCGAGGCAGCACTCAAAGCAGGCCAGCGCGAGGTGCCCATTCACATTTTCCCATTCCACATGGAGGCTGCACGTCTCAGTCCAGAGAACCTGCCCCCAGATCATGCATGGCATGACTTTTGGCACCAACTCCAGCCTGCCTACACTCATTTCCAACTCACCCGCGATCTCCCCCGTGTCCAGGTCACTCAGGGACGCTATCACCTGCCCTAGCTCCATCATGCGCGCCCTCAGCCTCACCGCCCCTCAACAGTTCGATTGGGTTCAGCTTCCAGAGCCCCCCTCACCTGCTCCAGGCGAGGCCCTCGTCGCGATCCGATCCATCGGCATCTGCGGCACCGACATCGCCGGCTATTTGGGAAAGATGCCCTTCATTCACTACCCACGCATTCTCGGACATGAGTTGGGCGTTGAGGTGCTCAGCACCGGCCCCGGCTTCACTCAGGTTAAACCTGGAGATCGTTGTGCGGTCGAACCTTACCTGAACTGTGGCACCTGCCATGCCTGCCGCCAGGGCCGCAGCAACTGCTGTGAAAGCCTCAGCGTACTTGGCGTGCATGTGGACGGAGGCATGAGGGAGACCCTGCTGCTGCCTGCCCACAAATTGCATCCCTGCAACGCCCTCGATTACGATCAACTCGCCCTTGTCGAGACGCTCGCCATCGGCTGCCATGCCGTCCACCGCGCCGCCATTCAGCCCAGCGAGGATGTGCTCATCATCGGAGCAGGCCCCATCGGTTTGACGGTCCTCCAATTTGCTCATCTCACCCAGGCAAGCATCACCGTTCTTGAACTCAATGCCAACCGCCGCACTTTCATTCAGCAGCATTACCCGAGCGCCCATGTCGTGGCGGAACTGCCCGATGAGGCCTGTGCCCAGGTTGTGTTCGATGCCACCGGTCACCCAGGTTCCATGGCCCGCACCTTGCACCTCGCCCGCCACACAGGGCGCATTGTTTTTGTGGGGATTACCAAAGAACCTGTCCTCATCGATGATCCTCTTTTCCATCGGCGGGAACTCACCCTGGTCGCCAGCCGCAATGCGCTCAGCTCCGACTTTCCACACATCCTCGACCTTATCCTGCAAGGCAAGATCGACACTCGCCCGTGGATCACTCATCGCTGTGCTTTTGCGGATCTGCCGACGACCTTCCCTGAATGGCTCAAGCCGGAGAGCGGGGTGCTGAAGGCTGTGGTTCAGCTTTGAGAGCCGACCGCAAAAAGTCGGCGCGATTGGACACCGATCGACTTTGAATCAGCGGCCGTTCACGATTCGATCAACGCGCTGGAGTGGCCTTCTGAACTTCCTGAAAAGGCGATGTAACGCCGAGCGTGCTGGGGATGAACTCATCCGTGCGAAAGGAACTGGCAGGCAAGCCTTGGAGATTGACCAGATTCGCTCCCGTGGGCCACGAAGCCCAGGCGTAACGCACACCGACAGGAGCAGCCACCGCAGGGCTCGAAACGAGCACTTCCTCACCCACAATCTTTGCCTCTGCCCAATGCCAGCGCTGGTCCTCTCCAGCAATCTGAAAATGCTTCAGCTCAGCCCCATCACGAGTCTTGAGACCACCCGAGGCATGCTCAAACTGAAGACGCACCTGATGGCCCTCAATCAGACTGTTTTTAAACAGCGGACCACTGGGCACTGTCTCTGTGCGACCATAATCACGCGCCAGTGCCCAAAGGGCTAAACGACGTCCCACTTCCTGTTTGTTCTTGGGATGGATGTCCTTTTCTTCACCGATGTCGTTGGTCACGACGAGGCCCGTTTTAGCCAAAGTGATGGAGGTCAAATACTGGGCCTCCTGGAGCTCAGCCCAGGTGTCAGCTGTGCCCGGCTCAGTCGCAGGCGGTTGTCCATTGCCGTAGCTGGCCAACTGCACAATCAGAAAGCTAAATTCATCATTCCAACGGGTGCGCCAATCATTGATCAGATTCGGCAACAGCTCCTGATATTGGAAAGCGCGTTTTTGGTTCGACTCACCTTGATACCAAATCGCGCCCTGAAGGGTGTAGGGGATCAGCGGAGCCACCATGGCATTAAAAAGAGTGGCTGGATAATGCGGCGTCTTGCTGGGATCATCCGCAGGCTTGGGGGCCGTCGGCAGCTTTTGTTTTTGAGCCGATGGCAGGGTCGCATTGGCTGCGGTGATCTTTTTGACCTGCGCCTGCCACTCCTCGCGAGCGACTTCAAATTTAGCCGTCTCCGCCGCCGCATCCCAAGAACCACGAAGGCCTTCCCAGTCGCTCAGCATCTGGGCCGCACAAGGACGCTCACGCAGCGATTCCTGACTGGTCCAGGCCTCAATGCGCGTCCCGCCCCAGGAGGTGTTGATCAAGCCCACAGGGACTTTGAGAACTTGGTGGAGGTGTCGGCCAAAGAAATAAGCGACGGCAGAAAACGAGCCCACCGTGGCAGGACTGGCCTCTTGCCAAGAACCCGCCACATCAGACGCGGGCTCCAGAGCGGTCGCACGCTGAACGCTGAACATGCGGATCTGGGGAAAATTTGCCGCAGCCACTTCCTGCGCTGCATTGGCAGACTTGGAGACCGTCCACTGCATGTTTGACTGCCCCGAGCAAAGCCAGACCTCACCCACCAGGATGTTTTTCAGCGTCACTGTGTTTTTGCCTGTGACCGTCATCTCCATGGGCGTGGCATTGGCAGGAAGCGGATCCAACGACAGCCGCCATTTGCCATCCAGATCCGCCCGAGTGACCTGGGTCTGTCCAGCAAAACGGACCGTGACATCCTCATCCGCTGCCGCCTTGCCCCAAACAGCGATCGGTTTCCCCTGCTGAAGGACAAGACCATCGGTAAACAGAGCAGGCAGAGAGACATCAGCCAGAGCCAGCGTGCCATGGCAAGCGAGGAGCGCAGTGAGGACAGCGAGTGTTTTCATGAGAAAAAGCAGCGAGGTGACAGAGAGCACGGCACGCGGGCTGAGACTCTTGCGGAGTAAGTGCGCGCTTGCAAGGCGTGTGCGGGCCAGATTCCATGCCTCTATGAACAGCGTCAAGCTGTGGCAGGGCTGATGGTTTGACACTTGGCATCCTCCATGCGACTGGGGCGCGCGTCCGCCTCCGTCCAGCCCCAGATGAAATACCTCACCCTCGTCCGCCATGCCAAGTCCAGCTGGTCACAGCATGGCCTGAGCGACCATGACCGCCCGCTGAATGAGCGCGGCAGGCATGCAGCCCCTGCCGTCGGCACCTTTCTCCACCGGACTTACTTTGGTTCAGGCTCTTCCGCCCCACTCTTGCCAAGGCCCGACCGCCTGCTCACCAGCACGGCCCTGCGTGCCCTGAGCACCGCGCAAATCATGCGCGAACAGATGCAGTTGCCGCCGGAGACCCTTATCCTCGACTCGAAACTCTACCTCGCAGAAGCACCGCGACTTCTACAGACCGTGCAAAACCTGGACGAAAACTGGCAGCATGTGATTCTCTTCGGTCACAATCCGGGCATGCATGACTTCGCCGAACGATTTCTCGCCCGCGCTCATGTGCCGAAAATGCCCACCTGCACGGCCGTGCTCATGGCACTCCCTCAAGCTTATTGGGGACTCGCCGATTGGGGTTTGGCGCAGCTCATCGGCTACGTGACACCTAAAGCACTCGAAAAGCGCTTTCCAACGCTCTATGCAGGGATCTCCCGTTCGGACGGGGAAGATTAAGCCTTCTGGAGGAAGGTGAAAACAATCACACCCACCACCAAGAAGAAGATAGCCATCAGCATTCCAAAAATCATATGTCTGGCTAGTAATCAGAAAAGATGCTTCTGACAAATGAAATTTCTTCTTGCGCAGTGAGTAACCTCTGGCACAATCGCGGCCCCTATGGCAAAAACAGCATGGCTTGAACGCGAAAAGCGCAAAACCAAAACCGTCGAAAAATACGCTAAACTCCGCGCGGAGTTGAAAGCGAAAGGTGATTATGTGGGCTTGTCCCTCCTTCCGCGTGATGCAAGTCCGACTCGTCTGACCAACCGCTGCCGCGTTTCTGGTCGTCGTCGCGCTTACATTCGCCGCTTCCAGATGTCCCGTCTGACCTTCCGTGAGATGGCCTCTGCAGGTCTGATCCCCGGCGTGACCAAATCAAGCTGGTAATTGGCCAAGCTTCGGTCCAGGGAAAGTCTCTCTGGACCTTTTTCCCGGAAACGTGGATTCTCAAGACCCATGCCCACGTATTCCTACATCGCAGAAAACCCTGAAGAGGGATGTCCATCTTGCAGACGCGGCTTTGATCTGCGTCGCCCCATGGATCGTGCACCGCTGACTCATTGCCCGCTTTGTCGGAAACCAGTGATCAAAAAAATCAGCGCATTCAGCACCCCAAAATACACCAAGCCAGTCTCCGTCTCTGACGCGAAGAAAGCTGGCTTCACCATCCTGGAAAAGCGCTGTGATGGTTCCTATGAGCGGATGTAATCTGTCTCATCCCGTCGCTGTCCCAGCATGAACGACTTTTCTTTATTCTCAGTCTTCCTGGCGGCTGGAGACAGTGCCCACCCTGTTCAGCATGAGTGGAATCTCAGCGCGAACGAATTGTTCTGGTCGGCTGCACTCGTGATGTTTTTTGTGCTGCTCAATGCCTTCTTTGTGGCTGCCGAGTTTGCGATTGTCAAAGTGCGCAGTACACAGCTCGATGCCCTCGTCGATGATGGCAATGCGGCCGCCAAGGTTGCTCGGAAAGCCCTCAAAAATCTCGACGGCTACCTCTCGGCAACGCAGCTCGGCATCACCCTCGCCAGTATTGCCTTGGGGATGGTCGCAGAGCCCTTGGTTGCGCGAATTGTGCAGCCTCCCATGTATGCACTGGGAATGAAGGACGACTCCATGCTGAGCTCGATCTCCATCGCCATCAGCTTCACGCTCGTCACGTTCCTTCACGTCGTCTTCGGAGAGCTGACTCCCAAATCTGTCGCCATCCGCAAGTCTTTAGCAACGACCCTGATCATCAGTGGCCCGCTGCATTTTTTCTACATTCTCTTTAAGCCCGCCATCTGGGTCCTGAACGGTACCGCCAACTGGCTGCTCAAGGTACTTTTTCGGCTGGAACCAGCCTCGGAAAGCGAACTGGCGCACTCCGAAGAAGAGCTTCGCCACATCGTCGCTGAAAGTCAGAAATCCAAAGAGGTGACGGAGACGGAAAAAGACATTCTGCTCAACGCCCTCGCGCTCAACGACCGTTGCGTGCGCGATGTGATGACACCGCGGAACCAAGTCGTGTCACTCGATGCGGATGACTCCTTCGAGGCCAATTTAAAGCACGCCGTGGATCACAAACACACGCGCTATCCGTTGGTCGAGGGTCACTTGGATCACAGCATCGGCATGATCCACATCAAGGACTTGATCGCCCTTGTCGGCAAAACCTCCGCAGACCTGCGCAAAATCAAACGTGAGATGCACATGGTTCCGGAGATGATGCCCATCGACAAACTTCTCAAGTTTTTCCTCGAAAAGCACTCCCACTTCGCTCTCGCCGTTGATGAATACGGTGGCGCCGTTGGGGTCGTGACCCTGGACAACGTGCTGGAAGAAATCGTCGGCGACATCCAAGACGAATTCGACCATGACAGCAGTGAATTCCGGCGTGTGAACGAACATGAATTCATCGTCGAAGGCACCTTCAATCTCTATGAATTGGCTGAGCAGGCCGGGCTAGAAATTGAAAGCGAAGAAGTCACCACCGTGGGCGGTCATATCACCCACATGCTCGGTCATTTGCCCAAAACCGGCGAAAAACTCATTCTCGCTGAGGAAGGTTACGAAGTGACGGTGCTGAAGTCAGACGCCCGCCGGGTGCATCAACTCTTGTTCCGCAAGATCCTCACGGAAAGCGAAGAAGCGGAAGCCAAAGCGGCTGCTGAACACGAGGAGTGAAGAGGCTTTCAGTTGCACGAAGGGGTCGCTGTCGCTAAACGCAGACATGCTCGCCTCCACTCCACGTCTCGGAATGCTCGTTGTCGTCTCCGGCCCTTCCGGCACCGGCAAGACAACGCTTTGCCGCAAAGTCTGCGATGGTGAAACCGCTGTGTTTTCCGTCTCCTGCACCACACGCGCCCCGCGCCCCGGTGAGGTCGATGGCAAAGATTACTTCTTCTTGGCTGAAGACGATTTTTTAGCGCGGGTGGATCGTGGTGAACTCTTCGAATACGCACGGGTTCACAATCGCTGGTATGGCACCCTGAAGAGTTACGTTTTTGACAATCTGCGCCGAGGCGTGGACGTGTTCATGGACATCGATGTTCAGGGCGCGATCCAGGTGCGTGGTTGCGAGGATGAACTCGTGTCGCGTTGCCTCACGGACATCTTTGTCATGCCGCCGAGCCTGGATGAACTGCGCCAACGCCTCTCAGGCCGCAACACGGAAAGTGCAGAGGCCTTTGAGCTGCGCATGAAAAACGCCGAAGCCGAGATGCAACATTGGCGCGATTACCGTTACTGCCTCGTCAGCGACACCCGTGAGCATGATGAGGCGCGTTTCAAAGCCATCCTGGAGGCAGAACAAATGCGCTCCAGCTTGCGCGATTGATCAGCGACCGCGTTTCACCAAGACCTTTTCGATCTCGCCCAAAGGCAAACAATTGACCACATCTCGGCGGGTCAGCCAGCCCTTGCGTGCCGAACGCACACCGAACAAGACATCTTCCAAACCGCGCGTGCTGTGAGCGTCGGGATTGATGCTGCACTTCACCCCTTTCTCTTTGGCCAGCCGCCACCAGCGCCAGTCCATGTCCAGCCGCCAGGCGCTGGCATTGAGTTCAATGATGGTGCCCGTTTCTGCCGCAGCATCGATGATGGCAGGAATGTTCACCGCATAGGCAGGACGCTGCAGCAACAACCGCCCCGTCACATGTCCCAGCATGGTGACGTGTGGGTTTTCGATCGCGCGAATGATGCGCTGAGTCATCTCAGCTTCAGGCAGATTGAAGACATTGTGCACACTCGCGACGACATAATCGAGTTCACTCATCAGCTCGTCGTCAAAATCGAGCGAGCCATCCTTGAGAATGTCCACCTCACTGCCAGCAAACACACGGAAGTGACCTTCAAACTCCTCATTGAGTTCACGGATCTCGGCGATCTGATCGCGCAGACGTTTCTCATTCAGACCATTTGCCTGGAAACTGCTTTTGCTGTGATCCGCGATGCCCAGATATTGCAGCCCCAACTCGCGCGCCGCCTCCGCCATTTCACGCAGCGTTGCTTTGCCATCACTGGCTGTGGTGTGGTTGTGAAAGACGCCGCGCAGGTTTTCCAACTGAATCAAATGCGGCAAGCCACCGTGCTCAGCCGCCTCAAATTCACCCGCATTCTCACGCAGCTCTGGCTCGATGAAATCAAGACTCAGCGCGCGATAAAGATCCGCCTCATCATGCACCACCGGAATGGGGCGAGAATCTTTCCCCTCCACGGCCGTGAAGGCATACTCATTGAGCGACCACCCCTGATCCAGCGCACGCTGACGCATCACCACATTGTGTTCCTTGCTGCCGGTGAAGTAGTTCAGGGCAAAGGGGAACTCTTTGCTCGCGACAGCGCGCAGGTCACATTGCACACCATTCGCGGCATAGATGCTGGCCTTGGTGCCGCCCTGAGCGATGACTTTTTCCACGAAGGGAAGCTTTACGAAATCAGCAATAACCGTTTCTGGATGTTTGGTGGCACACAGGAAATCCAAGTCATGAACCACTTCTTTGCCACGCCTGAAACTGCCGCAAACCTCGGCACGCGAAACATCTGCATGGTCACGCAGCGCAGCTAAAATGGACTGCGCCAGGCCATAAACCTGATCCACTCGGAACTCGGAGGCATGCTGCTCCCGGAAGGCGATGCTTTCGAGAATCTTCACCACGGTCTTTTCTCCAAAACCACTGAGTTTGGCTGCTACTCCGGTCTCACAGGCATGTTTCAAGTCCGCAATAGAGCCGACCCCTATCTCGGAGTAGAGCGCCGCGATTTTCTTCGGTCCGAGCCCTTGAACCTCAAAAAGCTCAAACAAAGTCTCTGGGAATTCCGCCCGCAGGTTCTCATAAAACTCCAGTCGCCCCGTGACCGCCATTTCATGAAGTTTGTCACGCAATGCATCACCGATGCCCTTGATCCCTGCCAATTTGTTGTCGGCAGCGAGTTGCATGATGTCGCCCGCATAGCTTTCCACCACCTCAGCCCCCATCTTGTAGGCACGGATTTTGAAGGGGTTCTCACCCTTGAGTTCCATCAGGAGGGCAATTCGTTCGAGGATCTGAGCAGCAGCTTCGCGGGTCATGCCTCGATGATGGGAAGGAACGGAGGAAAGACAAACTGCGTGTGAAAGTCTGAAAAAACTACTCCGTCTTGGCAGGCCGCTTGCAGAAAGCATGGGCAACTCAACCCTATGCCAATCCATCTATAAGATGGCGTTTATCGTAAAATTAGCTTACTTGAAGATTGCGATTTATTTAACTTCTATTAAATTTCCCAGCAAATGAAGTCCTCACCTTTTCTTCCGCTCGTCTTTCGCGCGCTCCCGATGGTGGCCAGATTCGTCATGGCTGCAAGCGTGGGAGTTTCTCTCTCCAACTGCACTTCCAAGCCTAAAGCAGAGGTCATTGTCAGCGTGAAGGACCAGCGCATGGGCCTTTATGAAAATGGTCAGCTCAAGAAGCAATACGTCATCTCCACCTCAAAATTTGGGGTCGGTGACCAGCCCAACAGCTACCGCACGCCTTTGGGTAAGCATGAGATCATCGCCAAAATCGGTAATGGCCTGCCTCCGGGGGCTGTGCTGAAAAGCCGTCACTGGAATGGCGAAGTTCTGAAGCCCAACGCCCCTGGGCGTGACCCCATCGTCTCACGCATCCTTTGGCTACGCGGCATGGAACGCACGAATCGCAATGCAATGAAGCGCTACATTTACATCCACGGAACTCCAGAAGAGAGTCGGCTCGGCACGCCAGCCAGTTACGGTTGTGTGCGCATGGGCATGAAGGATGTCGTCAGTGTCTTTGATGACATCGGCGTTGGAGCTAAAGTGATCATCACCAAGAACTCTCTGCCAGGTGGTGGCAAGAAGCTCGAAGAAGTCAAAGAAGAGCCAGCAGCTCCTCCAGCGGATCAACTGGTCGCAGAGGCCTCGAAAACCGCAGGCAAAACACCGGAAGCTGCCACCACGCCAGCATCGGTCACTCCCGACCTCAAAGCCAAATCCACCGATAAGCCAAAAACCGAAGACAAGGTCGGGCCTGAAGTCGAGAAACCCATCGCCAAGAGCAAGACGCCGAAAAAACCGGCGCCGAAAAACGAAAAGGTGACGACCAGCAAACGCTCTGAAGTGGCCTCCAACCACACTCATGGTTAGGTGAAACGTTGTTAGGGCTGGGAAATTTTCAAGCGCATGAAGAGGCGCGTTTTTCCCTGAGTCGAAATCGAGGCACGGCGGATTTCAGTTCTAACATCCACAGCGCCCGATGAAGAAGTGCTGGTGATGTCATGCCAGTCGATGAGGTTTTCCGACCACTGCGGAATGACCTGAACACCTGCCAGCTGAACTCGAGAACGATAGTCGAGGTGCATTTGATCCTGGCTACGCTGAGCGATCGGCAGTTGCATCAAACTGCTGCTTTCAGGTGAAGTGTTGAGCACAAACTCCATCAAATTGGGCAGACGATCCAAATCAGGATCTCCCATCACGGTGGTATCTGCCCCTGGAGCCCAGGTTCGTGAGGCTTCCCACATCGCATAACTGGTCGGTTGTGGTGCTAAAGAAACACCGACGATCACAGGGTCATGATCACTGCTGCGAAAAGCGGTGCCGCCATTCACCAGAAGTTGAGCCGCTGTTTTGTTCTCCATGTTGTAGTCATAGAAGGCAGGCTCATCGGCATTGATGTGCCAGTGGGTCGCGGAAAGAACCTGTGTACTCATCGTGCTGCTGGCAAAGGCATGATCCAAACGACCGCGCTGACCTCCAATGCGGTAGCTGTAATCTCCCGGCACAAAACGCTCACATTGATCGCTGTAGCCATTGCCACGCAGAAGATCCAAGGGGTCCTCCTGACCATAGGCATTCAGGTCTCCCAGAATCAGCACATCCTGATCCCCCACCGTGGAGACCAGCCCCTGCAACCACACATGCAGGCGAGCCGATTGAAGCCGACGCTGTTCATTGAAAGCTGCTTGGCCATCATTCTGATCGTTGTTCGCACCACTGGCACTCGAGGAAGATTTGGATTTCCAATGGTTCAAACAGGCCAAAACACGCTCACCGGTGCTGACTTCCTCAAAGACCTGAGCCAACGGATAGCGCAACGGAGCAGGCGTGTTCCAAACGCTGTCTTGATCTGCATAACAAGGCCCAATGGGAGTCACCCGAGATGCTCGATAAAGCCAAGCCGTGCGAATGACATCTCCCGCCGCACCGCCTGCCGGATTGGCCACGAGGCTGTAGCTATCCGGACTGACGGCTGAGTTCAATGCCGTCAAAAGATCTTGCAGCGCCACCGTCGCATTCTGGATTTCAATGAGTCCCAAGACATCGGCATCCAAACCTTTGAGCGCGGTGATGATCTTGGACTTCTGGCGCTGAAATTCGCTGACATTGCTGGCCCCACGATCAGAACTGCCACCAAAAGTCGTGAAGTAGTTCAGCACATTCATCGATGCGAATTTTAACCGCCCAGATGAGGTGGGAGGCGTCAGCAAACGCGGATTCGAATCCACCCAGGGCACGGTCTCCGTGGGCTGCAAACGATAGGCCCCGCCTGTGTAAGTCAATATGCCCGTGAGACCCGTCACCGTATCGCCACAACG
>JAIXVB010000708.1 GCA_027483245.1 Verrucomicrobiaceae bacterium
TCATCCTGCCCAAATGACCGCCGTTTGATGACCATTACCCAATCATCCTGCCCAAATGACCGCCGTTTGATGGCCCTTACCCAATCATCCTGCCCAAACGACCGCCGTTTGATGACCATTACCCAATCATCCTGCCCAAACGGCCGCCGTTCGATGGCCCTTACCCAATCATGCTGCCCAAATGGCCACCGTTCGATGACCCTTACCCAATCATCCTGCCCAAACGGCCGCCGTTTTGTTGCAATTTGCACGAAAACCCGACCCAATGGGCCTTTTGTGACCCCTTTTCCCAGCTGCGCCACCCCAGCGGCCCCTCAAACGGAGGAGAGTGAGTGGAAAAGCAAACGGCGTCAGGCTTTGGGAACCTGACGCCGCAGACATTTTTGAACATCGCTCAACAGCGGAGCTTACCAACAGCCGGGGCCGTATCCGCGACCGTAGCCAAAGACGGGGCCGCGGTGAAAACTGGAGGCGTAAAAGCCGGAGCGATATGGGCTGTAGCCATACCGGTAAGGGCTGGAGTAGCGACTGTATCCGTAACCATATGGGGCGCTGCGATAATAGACTGGCCGACCGCGAACCCCGTAGTTGTTGTAGCCGTAGTAGCGCTGATCGCGGCTGGCTCCGATGGATGAGCCAGCAAGTGAACCTAACAGCCCACCAATGGCCGCGCCTTCGAGAGGACGTCCGCTTTGATTTCCAATGATCGCGCCGAGCGCACCGCCGCCGAGAGCGCCGACGACGGCACCGTCCCGCTCATAGGGACCCGCGTAAGGGCTCACACAAGAACTGAGTGTCAGCGCCAGACCGAGCGCGCCAACTGTAGCCAAATGACGAAAGGAAGTTTTCATGGTGATTGAATGAAGGGGTGAAGGTCCACACACCCGTGTGAACAGAACGCTTCGACGCCCTGTCCTGCCCCCTCATTCATTCAAGCCGAGAAAAAATCTCTGGCCCGTTTTTACTCAGCCTCGCCTCTTGTGGTCATTTTAGTTGGCCCGATTCTTCAGTTCAAACTTCGGAATGCCCAGCCGTTTTGCCACTCGCAACGGGCGACGCATGGCCTCTTCCATGCGCAGAGATTCATCCGGCCCCCGCACATCTTTGCAATCCGGGTGGGATTCCGGGGCGTCGATCAGACCCAAGTGATGCAGCACGTGCGCGGTGCTGTGCTTGTAGGGCGCAGCGCTCAGACGTTCATCGAGGCGGAAGACTAAATCTTCAAAAGATTGGAAAGCTTCGAAGAGCTTGTAAACACGCGTGTCGAAACGGCCCGTGCCGGTCTTGAACTTCTTGTCAGTCACGCTGTCCAGCAGCCACATGTCACGGGCTGCACAGATGAGTGGGCAGGCGCTGACCCCGGCGCCGATGAGCAGCGGCAGTCCCAGACGAATCGCCGTGGGGATGCCGTAGTCATCGCCACTGTGAGGGGCAAAGGGCAGCTTCAGGTCCTTGCACATGGCGGCCCAGTAAAGGAAATGCGGCTCATCCAGGGTGCTGATTTTTCCGCCGATGTATTTTGGGTGATGCGCGATCTGGTGCAGCAGCCAGGGCTCATAGGGTGAGGCCCACGGCACAAAGGAGGGCTCCAGAGCGTGGGCGATGGCCGGATGCGTGATGTGCTCAGCGATCTCAAAATAAGCATCTCGGCGGGCCTCGGGTTCCAGGAGATTGAGCAGACGCGAGGTCATGATCATCATCTCGGCATTGCCATGACTTTGGGCGATGTCCAGCAGCGGCCAGTAGCGTTCGGCTTTGAAGACTTCATCCTTTTCCGCCCCGCGAGCAGTGACACCTGCGATGAAGCGCTGATTGGGGAAGTCGGCGCGGAAACGCTGCAGCACTTCCGCGTAGAGTTCATTGCTGAGATCAAAGATGTAACCCGTGTCGGCATTCAACACGAAGACCAACTCGACCCCGAAATACTCACCGCACTCCTGCATCCAGCGCACGCTGCGGCGAAAGCCCTCCCAATCGGGTTTTTGATCCTTGAAGGGGAGCAGGGTGGCCACACAGACACGCGCCTTGGTCGTGTGATCCACGAGAGCTTCTTCAGCCGTGTAAGCCCAGACAGTTTCTTGCCAGGAGGTGGTGGGTTTTAGGTCGGAGGGGTCGGAAATCAGGTCGGCCATGGCAGAACCTAGACCGTGAGACGAGGCTGGCAACTGCGCAGCGTGATTGGCCACCCTGTAGCATAGGCGTTCAGCCGGTGTTCTTCGACGGTCCTCATTGCCAGTGGCATGCCATCAGCCTCTACCAAAGCACCGCAGGCAGACAAAAAGAACCCCGGTTCGTCACCGGGGTTCCTGATCAAATGTCGAAGGCACCCGAATGGGCCAGGAACATCTCCCAGTCCTGCACGTGGTGCGTGTTGCGGATCAGGTGGGTGACCGGCACTTCACGCGGCATGGAGGGGCGACGCAGCAGTTTGAGCCCGGCTTCTTCAGGGAGCTTGCTGCCTTTTTTGCTGTTCACCTTTTTGTCAGCCAACACGCAGTTATCCCAGGTGCTCTTACCACCGCGCGAGACTGGGATGACGTGGTCGATGTTGCCTTCATTGGGCTTCAGTTTGCGCCCGGTGTACTGACAGACACCTCCGTCGCGTTCCCAGATCGCTTTGGCGCAGAACTTGGGTCGGCGTTTGGGCACCTTGTCAAAGCGGGCCAGCACCAGCACGGTCGGCACACGGATGGGACCGTGAACCGTGCCGATGGCGTTGTCACCTTCGCGGACCGGCAGTTTCATCCAATCATCCCAGCGGACGGGACTCATGAAATCATCTCCGCAGATCTGCAAGGCTGTGGCGTTGCCTGTGGCCATCATGCCGAAAGCTTCGGCGGGTGTTTTGACACCGATGGCCTGCCAGTTTCGATTCAAAACCAGCACCGTGGATTTATTTAACACATCATTCATGCTTTGGCTCCTAACAGGGAATTGACGGCACGAAGACACGAAGGGGTGTTCGCTCTTCTATGATGGGCAAACATGCTGGCCGGGGATTGCCGTTTGCCAAGTGGCAAGTTTGTCATCTTTTCAGTTACGCCGCTGAGCGCACCTTCGGCAGCCTGAAACCTGAGGAAATCACGAGCTGACCTCGCGATCCAGGCATGGCATCTCCGCAATAGACGTTAGGCCCCAAACGGATGTGAACTCGGCGGATCGCAAAAACCCGTGCGTTCGAGAGCGCGAATCGACCTTACGGGAAGGCCTTTTCCAGAGCGTCCACATTGGTCTTCATGACCGAGAGGAAGTCGCCGGCTTCAGGCCGGTTGCCGCAGGGATCAAAGACCAGCGATTTGAGGCCTAGGGCAGCCAACTTCGCCACGCTTTCTTGAGCGGGTTCACCCTCCCAGATCATCCAGGGAGCTGGGTGCTTGGCGAGCAGGCTTTTCAGTTCTTCCAGGGCCTTGTCATCCGGCACGGTCTCCGGTTCCCAGAGGACGGATTGCAAGTCCAGGGCGTAACGGCGGGCCCAATAATGATAGACGGGATGGGAAGCGACCAAGGGCGTCTTGCCGATGCGTTGGCCGACGATTAACAAACGTTTATCCAAGGCTTCGAGGTCGGTTTTGAGAGACTCGAAGTTCTTTTTCATGGCCTCTGCAGAACCTGGAACTCCGAGCGCTTGCAGGCTGTTGGAGACTTCTTGAGCCTGCAAGATGGCCTGCTGGAGATCGAGCCAAGTCGTGAAAGCGGTGCCGCTGTGGCTGTGTTCACCGCCGGGGCCGTGACTGTGCGTGGAGGCGTCTTGGATCTCGATGAATTGCTTGGAGTAGGCGCTGGAGGTGTTCACCACCTTCGCATCGGGCAAGGTCGTGTTTTCCACCCACTTCGAGTAGCTGGCCCCATTCATGAGGATGAGGTCAGCCGCCTGATACCGGGCGATGGTGGCGTCGTCCGGCTGCCAGAAAGCCGGATCTTCATCGGCGGGAGCAGGAAAGTGAACCTCCACGGCTTCCCCGCCGATGCGGCTCGCGAAATAAAACAGCGGGTAATTCGCCACATAGACCTGGGGTTTGCCCGACTTGGCTGGGGCGGCTGCGGGGCTCTCGGGAGCCGAGGGTTTGCAGGCGCTGAGGAGCAGGAAGGGCAGGAGGAGGGCGTATTTCATGAGCGCGGGCTTTTGAGTTAAACGTCTGTCAGCTCAGAAAATCTCAGGCTCAGGCACGGCGGGACCATGCTGGAGGAAATCAAAGTCGGCGCCCTCGTTGGCCTGGGTGACGTGATCGACGAAGAGCTTGGCGTAACCGCGATGGTAACGCGGGGGGGCGGGTTTCCACTCGGCACGACGCGCGGCCAGTTCTTCATCACTCACATGCAGGTGCAATTTCCGGTTCGGCACATCGAGCTCGATGAGGTCGCCATTTTTCACCAGAGCCAAGGGACCGCCAATGGCGCTTTCCGGGGCGATGTGCAGGGCGCAGGCTCCGTAGCTGGTGCCACTCATGCGGCAGTCAGACAGGCGCACCATGTCGCGGATGCCCTGGAGGATGAGCTTTTTCGGGATGGGCAGTTGCCCCCATTCCGGCATGCCGGGTGCGCCGACAGGGCCGGCGTTGCGCAAGATGAGGACGGTGTCCTTGGTCACATCCAGCTCCAGGTCATCGATCTTGGCCTTCATCTCGGGGTAGCTGTCAAACACCAGTGCGGGGCCGGTGTGCTGGCAGAGTTCGGGCGTGGCAGCGGCGTGTTTGATCACCGCGCCATCGGGGCAAAGATTGCCGCGCAGGATGGCGGTGCCGCCGTCGGGTTGGATCGGGTTCGCCGGAGTGCGGATGACATCGGGCTGGTAGATTTCACAGCCCGCCACGTTTTCACCCAGAGTCTGGCCGGTGATGGTGAGCACCTCCGTGTGCAGCAGGTCTCTCATGCCATTGAGCAGCGCCTTGATCCCCCCCGCGACGAAGAACTCGTCCATCAAGTATTTGCCCGCCGGGCGCATGTTGGCCAGGAGCGGGATGCGACGGCTGATTTCATCGAACTTTTCAAGCGGTAGCTTGATGCCGAGGCGACCTGCCATGGCCACGAGATGGACGATGGCATTCGTGCTGCCCCCCAGGGCCATGTCCACGGCGATGGCGTTTTCAAAAGACTTCTCGGTGACGATCTTCGAGGGCTTCAGATCGTTCCA
>JAIXVB010000406.1 GCA_027483245.1 Verrucomicrobiaceae bacterium
CGCCCGCGTCAATGACATGCAGACCCCCTGGTTCTTTCACTGGCATAAAAAGGGACCCTGGCCCTGGGACTGGAAGATCGTTCAGATTCACAACGACGAACTGCCTCGCGGTGAGTTCACCGGTCAGTGACTCCTGATCCCGTAAAGAAAAGGCATGCCTTCGCGGGAAAAAGGCACGCCTTGGCGGGAAAAAGGCATGCCTTGGCGGGAAAAAGGCATGCCTTGGCGAGAAAAAGGCATGCCTTGGCGAGAAAAAGGCATGCCTTGGCGAGAAAAAGGCATGCCTTGGCGAGAAAAAGGCACGCCTTGGCGGGAAAAAGGCATGCCTTGGCGGGAAAAAGGCATGCCTTGGCGGGAAAAAGGCATGCCTTGGTGGGAAAAAGGCTTGCCTGCGCGGGGAAAAGGCAAGGGGTTTTGCAAAAAGGGTAAGCGGTTTTGCAAAAAGGGTGAGGGTTCTTTTCAAAACCCAGCAAGTTTTTCCGAAAACATTGGAAGGTATTTCCAAAACCTAGCAGGGTTTTTGCGCTTCCACGGCCCTTTTTCAGGCCGCCGCCCTGGGTCGCCGTCCCACCTTGCGCCTGGAGCGCCTATCCACTCAGGGTTCCTCATACCCACTCGGCACACAGCAGCTCCGCTTGGGCCAACACGGTCTTCACTGCCTCTTCCTGAAGGTCTGGCGGGTAGCCGTGTTTGTTCAGGATGCGCTTCACCATCACTTTGATCTTCGCCCTCGCTCCTTCGCGGAGGGTCCAGTCGATGGTCACGCTCTTCTTCACCTGAGTGATCAACTCTTGCATCGGCTTGTCGGCATACATCGTGTGCAGGCAGGGCGCGTCGAAGCCGGTCAGTCCCGCGTCGCGGACGATCACAATCTTGAAGGGGGCCTTGGCATCCTTGAAACGGTTCGCCAATTTGCGCCGGGCGTCCTTGCTGCGGATGTGCTTCTGCCATTTCCTGAACGGAGTTTCACGATTTCATCTGAAAAGTTTTTGAAAAGCGCCGCAGTTCTGCCACGAAATCGAGCAAGGGTTCATCGAGTTTTCCTGCGCGATGCGCGAATGCGTAATTCACGAAGGCGGATTTGTCGGCGATGGGCACTGCTATGAGTGATTCTCCGGCATTCCGCGCAAGAGAGGCGGGTAGAATGGCAATGCCCACACCTGTTGCGACCATCACGGCAACTGCCTGGCCACGGATCGCCTCATGCACCACCTTGGGCCGGAAGCCTGCATCTCCGCAAATGCCTCGTATCTGCGCAGCGAAACACGGAGCAGATTCCGCCGACACGGCCACGAAGGATTCTCCCGATAAATCGGCCAAGTTCACCTTTCGCGACTTTGCCAGTCGATGTCCAGGAGGCAGGAAGACCAGCAGCGGTTCCTTGCTCCACGAAACAAAAACCAGGCCCGATTCCGAGTTTCCAGGTGTCGTGCCCACAAACCCGCCATCAAGACGGCCCTCGGCAATCGCACGCAACTGCTCCAAAGGGGGACTGTCGTGCAGGGTCAATTGAACGTTACAATGCTTGGCTCGGAAGTTCTGAAAAATGGAGATCAGCATGGGACTGAGAACCGCGCTCACGAACCCGAGTGAAAGCCGCGACGTTTCGCCTCGCGCGGCACGTTTGGCCGAATCGCAGGCTCGCTGCAGTTGAGTCAAGGTGCCCTTCGTATCGGCCAACAAGGTGCGTCCTGCTGCCGTCAAGGACACCGAACGAGGAGTGCGCTGCAGCAGTGTCGCCCCTAGTTTGTTTTCAAGGGACTGGATGTGGCGTGATAAGGGGGGCTGCGAAAGCCGCAACCGTCGTGCTGCGCGGGTGAAGGAGAGTTCTTCAGCCACAGCAATGAAGCATTCCAGTTCGCGAAGGGAAAAATCAATCATGCAGTATCGGTATCGTTACTGGGCGAAGGAGGTATTTCCAGAATTATTCATTTTCGGCAGGATGTGCCCATGCCTTCCCAGCAAGCAGCCACCACATCCTCCCATTCCCATCCCCTCGCCCACGTGCTCATCATCCACGAGGTGGCGGATTACCCTGCATGGAAACGGGTGTTCGATGCGGCGGCTGAGATGCGGAAAACCGCTGGTGAACACTCCTACCAAGTTCTGCGCGACCAGGATGACGCCAACATGATCGTTCATTTCTCAGCTTGGTCGTCACACGATGATGCCATGCGCTTCTTCCAATCTCCCGAGTTGGTGGAAATCCGCCGCAAGGCAGGAGTGAAGGCACCCCAATTCATTTACCTCCATGAACTGGAAAGCGGCATTCTCTAATCAGCCTCCAGCCACTTGTTTGATTACCACTCATACCACCTGCGCTTCCGATGCACGAACCCATGAATCCAGAACGAATCCCAGGGAGCTGCCTCTGCGGCCGTGTTCAGTTCAGCTTCTCCCTGCCGTTCGTCCGTTTTAACTACTGTCACTGCGAGTCTTGCCGAAAGACAACCGGCTCGGCATTTGCCGCGAACATTTTGATTCCGACCGCCCAGTTTTGCTGGGAGACCGAAGAGTCCTTGGTGTCACGATTTACTGACACGGTGGTGAACCTCGGCTTCCGGCGGTGGTTCTGTTCCCACTGCGGTGGCTCCGTGCCCCGCTTGAATCGAACGGATGAATATATGGTCGTGCCGGCAGGGCTGCTGGATTCCCCCATAAGTGTTCGTCCGGAACGGAACATCTACTGGTGCGAGCGGGCGGACTGGCTCGTCACCGTGGATGCGGTGCCCAAATATGTTGAAGGCTTGGATAGCCGGACGAGCGACGAGACACTTTAGGCCGGATGAACGCCGCCACACCCATCCGCCCTAAGCTTCGAATCAACCAAGCCAACCCAACCCAACGCAGAGACGACACCCGCGAGCATGATCAATCTTCGCAGACCTCAGGAGGCACTGGCCGGATGCATCTGGCTGCCCCGCTTCATCGACAAATGCCGCCTTCATTTCTCCGGCATCCTGCCACCCGACTATGAGATCGCCTTTTGCAACCCTCGCGGGATCGACGGCATCTTCCTCGCTCACTTCGGCATCACATCGGCCGACATGCAAACCGCCATTCGCACGGCAAGCACGGATGCAGAGGTGGTGCGATGGTTCTGCACCCAGCCTGGAGTCCGCCCTGAGACAATCCAGAGCTGGAATGATCTCGCTCCGAATATCGGCAAGCCCGGGCAGCCGGGCGAAAGAGGCCTGGAGTGGGCCCGTCGCCACTTTCTTGCAGCCTGCACAGATCCGCGGGTCATCAGCGGATTCACAGCCATCGCCTGGGACGAAGGCTTTCTCGATGCAGCACCGCCATCCACCTGACTCATGAATACGAGCGAAGAATATTGGATCATCACGCCAGACGATCTTGCCTGGCGTCCGTCAAACCTCATGCGCATCCCGAATGCGGATTACCTGGAGCGCACCGGCAGCGAAAAGTTAGGCGCACGACTTTGGCGCCTTCCACCCGGAAGCGCCAACACGCTGCACAAACACATCCGATCAGAGGAGTTTTATTTGGTGCTGGAGGGCACGGGGCGCATCCGTGTGGGAGATCAAACTTTAACGGTGCCACGTTACGGCGGTGTCCTGGTCGTGCCCAATTCATTGCGGCAGGTTTTCAACGACACCGACCAGGACGCGCTCTGGTTGATTGTTGGCGCACCGGAGGAGTTGGAGTTCCTCCGGGGCTCTCAATCCGAGACGGATCTGTCTTTATTCTACCCCACGGATCCCACCCAACTGCCGCAGGAACTCGCTGGGACAACTTGGCCGCCTCAGGAAGCCAACCGGGCAGCATCATCGGACCCCCAGCCTTATCCATCGCCATGACACGAATCGATTACTTCACCATCAAACCAGACTTCATCGCAAAGCTTCGGAACCTCACGAAGGAACAGGCCAAGTTTGGTCTGGATGCAAGATTGCGTGCGCTGGTTGAAACCCGGGTTTCTCAGATCAACCTGTGCGCCTATTGCACCGACCTGCATAGCCGCGAGGCACGGGAACAGGGCGAAAAACAGCAGCGCATGGATGCACTGCCGGTCTGGAGCGAGTCGCCCTTTTTCACTGATCGTGAGAAGGCGGCACTGTCCTGGGCAGAGTCCATGACCTGCCTCCCGACAGCTCACGCAGGGGATGCGGAATACGAACGGCTGGGCCAGCACTTCTCCGAGACGGAAATCGTCGAACTCAGCCTCGCCATCGCACTCACCAACTTCTGGAACCGGATGGCCACAGGCTTCCGCAAGATGCCGTCTCCCGTGATGACCCAATGAACCTGAAGATCATGCCCGACTCACCTGCCCCTAACCCAAATTCGACTGCCCCCACTTCCCCTTGGCCGCGTGTGGTGGTCGTGGGTGCAGGAGCCGTGGGTGGATACTTTGGCGGTAGGCTGGCCAGAGCCGGCGTCCCCGTCACCCTGATTGGCCGCCCGGCGTTGATTGAGGCTGTCCATCGCTCAGGCTTTTGCCTGGAGATGCTTGCATGTTCGGAGACTCTCCAGGTGAAGGCATCGTGCGACATGAGCGCAGCGCATGGCGCGGACATCGTTTTGTTTTGCGTCAAAACCATCGACACTCTCGCCGTGGCGAAAGAGCTGGCACCGTTCATCACCCCAACAACGATCGTTCTCTGCCTTCAGAACGGTGTGGAGAATGTTTTCACCATTCAGGCTTGCACCCAGGCAGTGGTTGTTCAGGCAGTTGTTTACCTCGCAGCCTCTGTGCCGCAGCCTGGAGTAGTGAAGCACCACGGCCGGGGCGATCTCATCATCGGACCGACAGGCGTTGCTGCGTCACGGCTTCAAACACTGTTTCAACACGCCGGAGTCACCTGCCAGATCTCAGACGAGATCGAAGGCCATCTGTGGGAGAAGTTCATCTGCAATTGTTCGCTCAACGCGATTTCCGCGCTGAGTCACAGAACCTATGGGGAAATCGGTGAACAAGCCGAGGCCTGGCAACTGGTAAAGGCGGTGATTCAAGAGACCCTGCAAATCGCCGCCGCTCAGGGCATCATCCCCAGCAACATGCGCGACTTGCGCGAGGCGACCGCAACGGTTCGCAAGCTAACGCGCCAGATCGCGGGAGCCTATTCCTCGACGGCACAAGACTTGCGCAGAAACAAGCCCACGGAGATCGATTCACTCAACGGCTTCATCGCACGCCAGGGGCAGAAATTTGGCATACCCGTTCCCGTCAACCAAGCCCTATACTCGCTCGTGAAGTCTGCGGAGGCGCAGAGTCCGCCCATTCAACACCTTTCAAAGGATGTCATGGATCGATGACTGCGACATTCTCTGGCCCCTGCCACTTTTCCTGAGGTTCATGATGGCGCAACGGCGGGTGACGGCGTTGCTTTGTTTCGGCTGCTGCCGCAGCGCCCTTTATCCTAGCCGAAGATGGTTATGTCGCCTCGGTGGAGTTTCGCTTCTCTAAACTCCCTCTTCTCACCTTCGCTGACGTCGTTGAGGCTAAATGTGGTAGCGGTGTGTTTCGTGGGCATTGGAAGTTGATGGAGCAAGCAAAGCGGACGGAAGGCCTTTGTATGAAGGAGCACACTACAAAAGCGAGCCTCGCTGCCGTTGGCAGGAACGATGCGTGTGAAGTGCAACCTAGGTGGCTGATTGGGGCAGTTGTTGGTTGATGGCGGATGGTTTTCAGAGCCTTGTGCGGAGTCTGTTGAGCGAAGCGGAGCTGCTTTTTCATCCGCACGGAAGAGGAAGACGGTAGGCAGGAATGCCCGCGACCCTTTTTCGGGAGCCATCCACAATCAGCCATCAACGACCATCAATCAGCACCAACCGGAGGATGCGCTCTCAACCGCCGTCTGTGAGCGCCTCGATTCGTTTCGATTCGATTCGTCTCAGCCTGGCTCAGGGTTTGGAGAGCTGGCGTGAGAGGGCTTGTTGCCAGGCGGTGGCGTCGGTGCCGTGGTCGGCTTGTAGGAGGAAGCTGAGGGTGGATCGGGCTTCTTCGGTGAGGGGATGATCGGACTGACGGATGAGCTCGACAAGGGCGGGGAGCTTGGCGGTGTCGGGGCGTTCGTGAAGGTTTTGCAGCACGGCGGCGCGCAGTTTTTCTTCGCGGGCCAGGGATAACAGGTCGGCCTGGAAGCGGGGGAAGTCGGCGTCGGTGACGAGATTCAGCGTGTGTTCCAGGGCATCGATGCGGAGGTCATCTGGGGAGCGGGGATCGCGGATGAGCTGGAGGAGTTTTTGCGCGACCTGCGCATGGCTGAGGGTGTTGTCTTGAAGCAGGTCACTGAGCTTTTTCCAGTCGGCCTTGTCAGAGGGGCCGGGTTTCTCCGAGACGGGTCCGCTGCTGACAGGGGTGGCTTTGGATTCGGCCTGGCTGTCAGAAGGGGTGGCCACTGAGGTCGGGGCGCGGGGCGGGGCAGGGAATTCAGACGGCGAGTGACGCAGCCAGAAACCTGCACCGATGAGAAGTGCGAGCACGAAAAGAAGGAGCCCGAGAGACCTCATGGCTTGGGACGCAGAAGGAAGGATCCTGCTTCATTGCGACCCATGAGATGCCCGGAGACGAGCCCCTGAAGCTGTAGAATGACGCCGCCGTAGGTGAAGGTGATACCGGTGCGGGGATCGCGGAAGTTGCCGGAGACCATGCCCGTGGCGGGCGTGACGGTGAGGGAGATGGTTTCGCCATTGGTGATGAAACGAACGCTGTCATTCGGGCTCCAGGTGAGGGTGCGGATGCCGGCGGGAAGCGTGAAATTACCACCGAGCCACTGGGCCTGGGCATTGATGGGTTGATTGACGAGATTGGGCAGTTCAGGAAGGTTGGTGCCACGCGGCAGGTAGTAGTTGCCGATGATGGGGCGGTTCAGACGGAACCCGTCGCGGTAGTAGTTGCCGGTGGTTTGCTGCGGTTTGACCCAGTGACAGAAGCCATCGAAGTGACTGACTCCGGGCACGAAACGATACCGATAGATGGCGGCGAAGTGGCCTTTGGGGCGGGTGTAGAGACTGCGGAAGATCTGAACATCGGGCTCGAAGTTCTCGGTCTCGAAGGTGAGGAAGGCGGGTTCTGTGAAGCGGGTGCCATCGGGCAAGACCACCTGCACGGTGGCATCCCCGGTGTTGTTGACCGTGACGGTGCCGTAGCCGTCGCCCTGGGGTTCGGCACTGCTGCCGTTGTTTTCATGGAGGATGGCAAAGGTGTATTTGCCTGCGTAGCCGCTGTTCCAGTTGTAGTTCTCAAAGAGATCGAGTTCCGTGATGTTGAGGCCATCGTTGAGGGTGCCCCGGAGTCGCCATTCGAGATCATCAGCAGAGGCAAAGGAGAGATTTAGATTCAGGGTGCTGGCCTGAGTGCGGGGGATGGAGCCGGACCAACTGGCTACGCCTCCACTGGTGGTGAAGCTGCCGCGGAATGGCCAACTGCCATTTTCGAGTTCGATGGTGCCGGTGAAGGCTCCCCCAATGCTGATGGTGAGGCTGATCTGTCCGATGGCATTCAAGCTAGCGCCGTAACCGCTGGCGATCATGCCCTTCATGGTGATGCGATAGGTGAAGTTCGGTGCAAAGCCGTTCATGGTCGGTTTGCTCCAACCCGAGCTGGGTTGAGCGATCGGAGTGAGACGCTGGAAGGGGGTGAAGCTGGTGCCGAGGCCGTAGGCACCGGTGTTCGTGCCGAAGCCGCGAACGCGCAGGAAATAGGTGCCGGTGCTGACAGGAAAGGAGACGAGGAAATTGAGGCTGGGGCCATCGTCGTCATTCGTCGTCAAAAGGGCGCCGGTGCTGTTGTAGAGATCGCCCATGACGTCGGTGCTGCCGGAGGAGACGACGCTCAGGGTGCCGTCTTGAGGAACGACGATGCGGAAGTAGTCGAGATCGCCCGCGCGTTCGATGATGCCATTGCCCGGTGTGGCCAAAGGAAGCGTGGTGGCGAGGCTGGTGGAGTTGCCGTGGTCGTCGGTGCCGGGGGGATTGATGCGGAGGGTGATGTCGTCAAAGTCGAAGCCATCGACGGGGTTCGAGTAGTCGTCGTATTGCTGAAACTTGATCTGAAAACTGCTGGAGTAACTGATGCCGGCGTTGGCGATCGCGGTGTCGAGATTGACGACATAGTTCGTCCAGGCACCCGCCGTGCCGGCCAATGTTTCGATGCGATGCCAGGTGGTGCCGCCATCGCCGCTGATCGCCACGCCATCACTGTCGTGTTGAGAGTTGAAGCTCGTGGGCATCTCGTGATCTTCATCGGCATCCTCACGGTGGCGGAAGCTGAGCACGACACGGGATTTGCCGCTGAGATTGGCGTGGAGAATGGCCTCGTTCAGGGAGTATTCGGAACCGGGGGTGTAGTCATCCAGGCGCAGGACGCCATTCAAGACCTGGATGCGGCCTTCAGCCGTGGATCGGAATTGCCAACCTTGAGAGAGAGAGGGAATGCCTGCGGTGAAGTTTTGGGTGTAGGCCGTGGTGTCGGTGACTTGGACGGGAATCAGGGTGACGGGATTGATGGTGACCTCGACGGGGAGTGTGACGCTGCCAGCGAGCCCAGCGCTGATGGTGATGTTGGCGTTGTGGGTGCCTGCGGGCAGAGGCTGGGTGGTGAAGCGAGCGGTGATGCGATCGGTCTCGGTCGTGCAGGTGCCACTGGCGGTCGAGAGGGTGAGCCAAGGAACGTTGCTGGAAAGCGTGTAAGCAAGGGTGCCTGTGCCGCCGTTGCGTAGAGTGAAAGAGGCATCCGCTGGTTTGGTGCCCTGAGTGGCACTGGCGGTGAGGGTGGAAGTGTCGAGGAGGATCTGGGCGACGTTGCCGCTGAAGCTGACGGAATCGACAAAACCTGCGTCCTGACCGGTGGTGACGGAGCCGTCTTTTTCATAAAGCCAGCGGAGGGTGTGACTGCCAGCGGGAATGGAGAAGCTTTTCTGAGCCCAGGTCGTGGCTCCACTGATGGAAGATTGAGTGACTCCATCGATTTGGAAATTCAGGAAGTCGTAATTCGGTTCCGAATCGGTGCGCCACCAAAAGCTCACGGTGGTAGGGCCCGTGAGGGTGACGGAGAGGCTGCTGGTGGCATTGTCGGGAAGCCCCAGGCCACTGCGGGCGGCATCGACGCCATCTTTGGTCAAGGTGCTCTGGCCGAACCATCCGCCATCGCCTGAGCTAGAAGTCGTGGTCCATGCCGGGGCGGGGGTGGCATCGAGGGCTTGGGCAAGGCTAATGCTGCTCGAGTTGGAGGTGATGGTGAGATTGACATCGCAACTGACGGAGGTGACGCCGCTGCCACTGGCGGTGATGCGCGCCGCGTAGAGACCGGGAGTGAGGCTCGCCGTGCTGAAGGTCAGATTGATGGAGTCCGTCTCGCCGGTGCTGGAACCTGAAGTGGGGCTGAGGGTGAGCCAGGAGCTGGTCTCGGTCAGGCTGTAGCTGAGAGTGCCTCCGCCGACATTGCGGATGCCCAAGGTCTGAGCGGCGGGATTTGTGCCCTGCACCGCATTCACGCTGAGGTTCACGTTGCTGAGTTCAATGCGCGGAAGGTTGGAAACGAAGTTGACGCGGTCGAGGAAACCTGCGTCGGCACCGGTGTTGACAGAGGTGTCTTTGATGTAGTTCCAGCGGAGGGTTTGGGTGCCTGCGGCCAGTGTGTAGGTGCGCTCGGTCCAGGCCGTGTTGCCGCTGATTTCAGCTTGTTTGACGCCATTGAGTTCAAAGCGCAGCCAGTCGAATGTGGCTTCCGAATCAGTGCGCCACCAAAAGCTGAGAGTCCCTGGGCCGGTGACCGTCATGCTGACACCCGACTCTTGGCTGTGTGAAATAACGCCACTTCGACCTGCATCGACACCGTCTTGGGTATTGAGCGTTTGGCCGAGCCAGGGGACAGCGCCGCTGTTGGTGAGGGGGGTGCCATTGGGCAAGTCGAGTGCCGTGAGAAGGGAGGCATTGTTGCCCCCGACGAGGAGGCTGACGGTGACTTCCTGGACGCCTTGGCCCGGCGCGGAGACTGTGATTCGGCCTGTGTAACTGCCGGATTGGAGAGAGGTGGTGCTGAAGGTGACCTGGATGGTATCGGCCTCGCCCGTGCTATCCCCACTGGTGGGACTGACGGTGATCCAGGAGGCGTCATCGCTGATGCTGTAGCTCAAATTTCCCGCCCCAGCATTGCGGACGGTGAAACTCTGGGCGGCAGGATTGGTGCCGACCGCCGTGGTGACGGAGAGGCTGTTGGTGCTGAGAGCGAGGACGGGGCTATTGCCAGAAGCGCGGTGACCGGAAAGGACGAGTGAGTAAGTCTGGCCACCGCCTGAGAGGCTGCCTTTGTGCGAGACGGTGAGGGTGTAGGTGCCGGTGCTGGGACTGGCGACGAAAATTTGCTCCACGGGATCGACGATGTTGTCGCCGGTGGTGGCGTTGTTCGCGGGGGAACTGCGGCTGAGGGTGTAGGGCTGGTGGGTGCTGCCGCCGCTGCGGGCGAGGCGGATGTCCAGGTCATTGACCAAGGCACGGGAGGTGTTGTCGAGTCCCGTTTTTGCCGTGCCTGCGGGGTCGGTCCAGCAGAGGGTGGCCCGCAGGGGGCTGACGCCATCCCACTGAAAGGTGTAGGTGTCTGTGGCATCACCGGTGACGAGACGACCGGTGGCCAGAGTCTGGATCACGGGAGAGGCGCGGTGGGCGAGGATGAGATCGGCGGCGCGCTTCACATTCATCATGCCCCAGCCGGTGCGGTAGTCGGGGCCAGGGTTATTCACGTCATCCGCCGTGTGGATGAGAAGGGCCTTGAGCATGCTGGCGCGCATGGCTTCGCCATTGAAGTTCTCAGCATAAAGTTCCTGGAGAAGCAAGGCAGAGCCAGCAGCATTGGGCGTGGCCATGCTGGTCCCGGCCCAGCTGTCATACGCGCTGTTGGAGGTGGAGATGGGACTGTAAACATCCACCCCTTTGGCGACGAGATCAGGTTTGATACGGCCATCATCGGTGGGGCCCCAGCCTGAAAAGCTGGACATGCTGGAGGAGGAAGGGGAGCGTGAACCACTGCTGTTAACACCAGCCGTGACGGCGCCGATGGACATGCCGTTTTTAAAGCAAGCTTCAGGGCCAAGCGTATCGAACCCGCCATTGTCATAGCCATCCGAATAAGGGTCACTGCTGGAGCTGTAGGACTTGGTGGTCCAACTACTGCCTGAGAGGTAACGAAAGGTCGTGCCACTGGAAGGGGCGGCGTCATCACGGTCATTGCCGTTGGCCCAAAAAGGCAGGTAGTAGGGGTTATTGGCACAAATGACATCCAGTGTTCGAGTGTTGGAGCTGTATTGGCCAAACTTTTCGTCTTCACGTGCTGGGTAACGGCCGAAATACGACATGGGAGAGGTTCCGCGATACCAGCCACTGATGAGCCCATAAGAGTGATTGGAGATGAGGATTTTCGTGCCGTAGCTGGCAGACGCTGCGGCCTCTAAAGTCATTTCGCTGGTGTCGTCATCCCAATCATAAGAAAGGATCTTTGCTTCCGGTGCCATGCCACGTGCTTGTGAACGTGTCCCGCGAGCGCCGATGGTGCCTGCGACATGAGTCGGGTGATCTTCCACATCGGCAGAGGCATTTTTGATGACCGCTGCGGAGCTGGGGAATTCTTGATGACTGGCGCGGACGGAGCCTCCATCCCAGACACCGATGTTCAGGGGAGTGGTGCCGCGTTTGCCCGTGAGATTGTAGGGGGCTGTCGAGCGAATCTGAGCTGCACCGGTGGTGATGGCCGCGCGGTCATTCGTGGTGGTGCGGTAGAGGGGCTGGTCTTGATCATCCACGCCGATCAGCTCGATCACACTGCCGTCTGGCAGAGTCCCACCGAGAGGCCAGCCATGCTGTTGGGCGAGGTTAAGGGCACGCTGTTTGTTGGCTTGAGAGCGCTGCTGATAAAACTCCGCCATGGCTGAGCGGATGACGTTTTCTGGCAGGTCAGGGTGGAACCACTGGCCCGTGGCATCTGCCTCAGCCGGGTCAAAGTTGGTTAGACTTTTCCACGGAGCCGGTGGGGGTTGCTGGACGGGAGCTAAGGTGCCTGCCGGGGTGTTTGGTGTGCCGCTGGAGGCTGGTGACTGACTTGGGTTCACCAAGGCAGCGCCGCTGACCATGGCCGCAGGAACAACGGGAAGATTCGGTGGCTGCACCTGGTCTGGCGGAGAGAGGCGATTGTCTCGAGCGAGACTCGGTTGGCCAGCAAGGACGGGAGCCACAGCGGACTGGGTGGCAGGGGCCTCGGTAGCTTTAAAATGGGGTTGATCGGCAGCGAACCACGCGATGAGGATGCTGCCAATTAAGGCGAGAGCGAGGAGCGCTTTGAGGCCGTGCTGTTGAGTGCTCTTTTTCATCGTAGGAGTGGGTTATTCGCGCCGGGGCAGCCGATTCTAACGAATGTTGTGTTTAACGAGCTCTGCCATTGTTGATATACCGAGGAGGGCCACTGGTCGTTACAGGCAGAATGAAAGAAAGTTGGGCGCGTTGTTTCCCTGAGGTGAGCGTGCCACGATATTGAATGCGAAAACCGCCTTCCACACGCCCGGTGGGCAGTTGGGTGAACTGGATCTGGCGTGGAAAGCCTCGGTCTTCCACAAACGGGGGGCTGTCACCGGGCTCGATGACAAAGACACGAGCCTGTCGGCTGGCCGCCTTGGCGTCGAGACCTGCAGGCATCACGATCTGGAGAAGGCGATTTTTACCCAGGGGTGTGCTGACCGTCAGCTTGTTATTGGTGAGGCTGGCTTTGGCTTTGAGTGAGGCTGCTTGGATGCGGCTGGCGGGGGCTCCGGCGGGTTGCCAACTCGCTTCTTGGGCCATGGCGATTGTGCTGAAGACGCTGGCGAGGATGAGAAGAGTGAGTCGTGATTTCATGATCGAATGAAAGACTGAACTGTTTCTGA
>JAIXVB010000383.1 GCA_027483245.1 Verrucomicrobiaceae bacterium
AGCCATGCGTGCGGCAGTGGCTCATGTGTATGACTTTCGGGCAGGCAAAGTGTGTCGATTCCGCATGTATGCCGACACCCAGCCGATGTGGGCGGCTATGATCTGAGACGAGCTGGATGCGTGCGGGTTTATTCAGGGGTGATTCTCAGCTGCGAGAATATTCTCTGCATAATCGCGCTGTTGCGCACGAGGCAGGGCCTTATCGTACTGCGTCATTCATGCAGCATCGTCGCACCAATCTCCTGCTCATCCTCCTGGTCATCACGCCCATCGCGTTGCTGACGTGGCTAGGCACGTATTTGATACGAGATGCCGCGCGCAGCACGGATTCAGCGATGCAGGCGGTTCTTGCTGAACGCCTCGCCGTGGCGGATCACCAGTTGGTCGATGATCTGCGGCGCTTCACGGATGCGCTGGATGCGATGGAAGCCAAGCTGGATACCGATCCCACACAGGTCGCCAAGACCCTGGCCGGACATCCCTGGATCATGGAGTCCTGGATCGCCAACGCGAGTGGTGAAACCCAGCCTGTGGCGGATAAAAAAGCGCTGGAACCAAGTGCCGGTGCCGAGGCGGTGGCGCGCTCCAAAGTGCTGACCTCAGTGCTCGCGAAATCTTCACGGCGATATGATGATGCCACGGCACCATTCTTCCGCCTAGCGGCCATTGAAACGATGGATCGGAGTCGTCAGTCGGCGTGGATGACCTTTGCCAAGAGTGCGGTTTACGATCTCCAGGACCAACTGCATCGTCGCCAGGAGACGCCGTTTTTATCAGGCTGGCACGTGACGGACGGTGACTTCATATACTGGCGTCAAATGCGCCCAGGTGAGCTCATCTGTGCGCGATTGGACAGTCAGGCGCTGCGTCGCGCTCTGTATGCCCGGCTTCCCCCCCTTGGCTTGCAGTCGTATCCCGGGCGGATGATCCTCTCCACCGTCACGGGCATTCCCTTGCACACCGCAGGACGCGGCCTGTCAGGCTCGACCAATGTCCCAGCTGCTCAGAAGGAATGCTCGGCACCTCTGAGTCAGTGGGTTATCGGTTATTCACCTGCCTCCGTGGAATTTCCCAAACCCTATTTGTTTCCCATTTTGTTAGGCGTCAGCTCAGGTTGCAT
Source organism: Verrucomicrobiaceae bacterium (assembly GCA_027483245.1). Taxonomy (GTDB): domain Bacteria; phylum Verrucomicrobiota; class Verrucomicrobiia; order Verrucomicrobiales; family Verrucomicrobiaceae; genus Prosthecobacter. Next base: position 1,121 of record JAIXVB010000383.1, read on the forward strand.
TCTCGTTCTTGCACTCGCCTGGACCTTCTTCCGTGAGAATGCCCGTGAACTGCGGCTGGCCCAGCAGCGGGTCAGCTTCGTGAATCAGATCTCTCATGAACTGAAGACCCCTCTGACCAACATCCAACTCTACACCGAGATGGCATCGCATCGGATTGAAGACTCGGGTGACATCATCGCTCAGCGTCACCTGCGGGTGGTCGAGACCGAAACCGCGCGTCTGAATCGTCTGATCCAAAACGTGCTCAATTACGCCCGTCAGCAGCGTGACAAGCTCAGCGTGCAGGCAAAGTCCATCGTGCTGGATGAAGTGGTGGATCGTGCCGTCGGGAACTGGCGCACCTTGCTGGAGAACAAAGGTTTCCACGTGCACACGGTCCTCTCGGGTCCTTCGTTGATGCGCGCCGATCCCGATGCTTTGGAGCAAATCCTGGGCAATCTCCTCTCCAACGTGGACAAATACGCGGCGCACGGCAAGTGGGTCTCCATTCGCACGGAGGCCACGGGCAGCAGCATTCGTGTCATTGTCGAAGATCGCGGCCCCGGCATTCCTCCCGGAAAACGTCGCATGGTCTTTGAGCCCTTTGAGCGCCTTCGCTCCGATCTCAATGAAGGCGTCAGCGGAACTGGCATTGGTCTGACGATTTCCCGCGAGCTGGCAGATCTCCACGGCGGTTCACTCGAAGTTTGCAGCCTCTATAAAGATGGCGCTAGATTCATTCTCACTTTACCCGTTCATCCTCTATGAAGATCCTCATTGCTGAAGACGACGACCACACTCGCGAAGCCCTGCGTGAGGTCCTCACCCTGGAAGGATACGAACTCGTCACGGCCAGCGATGGTCTCCAGGCCATCGATTTCTTCCGTGCCACTCGGCCAGACTTCGTATGTTTGGACGTCATGATGCCTGGCCAGAATGGCTATGAAGTCTGCAAACAAATCCGCCGCATTGATGAGTCAGTACCCATCCTCTTTCTCACCGCCAAGGCCGAAGAGATCGACACCGTGCTCGGTTTGGAGCTAGGAGCGGATGACTACATGACGAAGCCCTTCGGTGTGAAGGAAATCATCGCCCGCATTCGTGCCATCCTGCGCCGCACAGCTGGGCGTGCAGGGGAAAAGGCCATCGATGACGAATTCACCATGGATGACCTGCGCATCGTCTCGTCTGAACTTCGCGCTTACCGTGCCGATCATGAGATCCAGCTCAGTCCGCGTGATCTCAAAGTGCTGCGTCTCCTCTATGAGCGCCGGGGCAAAGTGGTCGATCGCAACACCATGGCCGATGAGGTCTGGGGCGTGGACTATTTCCCGGAAAGTCGTGCGCTGGATCAGCACATCTCACAGCTGCGCAAACGCATCGAAAAAGACCCCGCCATGCCGCGCATCATTCGCACCGTGCATGGGGCAGGGTATCGTTTTGAGTCGTGATCGTTGGGCCGTGCCCAGACACGAGTGAGGTGCTTTTGCGGCGTGAAAAATAATTCTTGTGTCTTTGTGGATTACATCTGTAAGCTCACGCTTACGTTTGTAATTCGAAAATGTCACGCACAGCCTCAGACCCCGCCGCCCCGAAAATCTCCGACGCTGAATGGACCGTGATGAAGGTTCTTTGGGACAAAGGTGCCTGCTCAGTCGCTGAGGTCGTGAAAGAGCTGGAGGGGCGTCTCTCCTGGAAACCGCGCACAGTCCAGACCCTTATTCGTCGCCTCGCCGACAAGGGTGCACTTTCCGTGGAAACCCGCGGGCGTGAGTTTCGGTATTCACCCGCTGTGGACCAGCAACACTGCCAGAGAGAGGAGAGCCAGAGCTTTCTTCAGCGAGTCTTTGACGGGCGTCTCACTCCTTTTGTCGCAGGTATGATGGAGCGCGAAGAAGTGTCGAAAGATGATCTGGCAGCGCTTCGTGAAATGCTGAATCAGGCTGAGAAAAAACTGAACAAGTAACCCGCCATGAACTCCGCCACCGTCGATTCACTGCTTCACTGGCTCCTGCGCACTTCTCTGGAGGCCAGCATTCTGATCGTGGCAGTACTCGCTCTGCGTTGGCTGCTTGGCACGCGTTTGAGTCCTGCTTGGCGGATTGGATTATGGATGCTCGTGGGCATGAAACTCATGCTGCCCGCCTTTATTCCCGCTGGCTTCGGTCTTGGCGGCTGGTTCACGGAGGGAGCGAGTCTTGTTCAGCCAATGGAGACACATACATCAGCCATCCCGCTCACCGCATTGACTCAAGAAGCGACGAGCCATCCTGAACTTGTGACACCGACGCACACGGTAACAGCAGCTTCATCAACGCTGCCTTCTTCATTCCACCTTTCCCACTTCCTGCTGCTTGCGTGGCTCACAGGATCGGCCGCTGTCCTGTGCATGGCCGTTGCACGCCAACGTCGGTTCGATCTCCTTCTGCGTCGTCGTCCTCGCGCCACATCGACTCAGCTTCATAATATCGTCACCTGTTTGGCGGGAAAAGCCGGTGTCAAAAGGTCGGTTAGTATCGTCCTCATGGCCCCAGGCACCACGCCAGCCATGGTGGGCATTCTCCAGCCAAAACTGCTGCTGCCAGAGGATTGGGAATCGCGTTTCGATGACCGCAGTCTGCGCCATGTCGTGCTCCATGAACTTCTGCATGTGAAGCAGCGGGATCTGCTCTGGAACTGGGCTGCTATCGCTGTGCAGGCCTTGCATTGGTTCAATCCGTTGGTGTGGTTTGTCGTGTCGCGCTTCCAGGCTGATCGCGAACTGCGTTGCGATGCGGGTGCACTCGCGCTGCTCTCGCCTGCGGAGCGTCTGCACTACGGGCACACACTCCTCCGCATCCAAGAGACCTTTTTCGCACCACCGGCCATTGCAGGATTGGCCCCATGCGTGCGCAACCATCCTACCCTGCGTCAACGCATTCTCATGATCACGCACCCAACCACCCGCCAGCCCTGGCTCCAAGCCCTGCTCATCTTCACGATCAGCCTCCTCGTTGGTTATTCTTTCACCACCGCCCGTGCGCAGGAAAAGGAAGTCCCGCCCAAAATCCGCGAAGGTGAAGCGATCAAAAAAAACGCAAGTGATGCAGAC
>JAIXVB010000355.1 GCA_027483245.1 Verrucomicrobiaceae bacterium
AGGCGCAGACTGGTACAGGCGAGCAGGTTCTGCACAGGATGGGGCAGCTTGTCGCCAAACTGATCTCGCCACTGAGATTCCAGTTCATCCAACTCACGCCGGGTCATGATCTCTCCGAGCTGACGATACGCGGTGATGCGCAGGCGTGTGTCCTCCATGAAATCAGCGGGAATATACGCCGGTGTGGCCCCCGCAGGAGCCTGAAGCATGAGGGCCTCACTCTGCACCAAAAAGTCCGCCCGCAGAGTGACCTCCACGGGTCGCGGCACACGCCGCCCCTGCATGCGTGCCACGCTTTGCTTCAACATCTGGCAATACATGTCAAAACCGACCGCCGCGATGTGGCCGCTCTGCTCGGTGCCCAGCAGATTGCCCGCCCCGCGGATCTCCAGGTCACGCAGGGCGATTTTAAAGCCGCTGCCGAGTCCGGCGTATTGCTTGATGGCATTGACTCGCTTGCGCGCATCTCCCGCCGTCACCGCATCTCGCGGCAACAGCAGATAAGCATGCGCCTGACTGCCTCCGCGGCCGACACGACCGCGCAACTGATAGAGATCCGCCAGGCCAAAACGATCAGCGCGGTCAATGATGATGGTGTTCGCATTGGGGATATCGACGCCGCTTTCGATGATGGTCGTGCACACCAGCACATCCGCACGCCCATCGACAAAGGTGTGCATCACATCTTCGAGCAATTCTTCATCCATCTGACCGTGGCCGATGATGACCTTGGCGCGTGGACAAAGCTCCCGAATGCGCTGGGCGACGTTCTCAATGCTCATCACTCGATTGTGCAAAAAGAAGACCTGCCCCCCACGATCCAATTCAGCATCCACCGCTTGTTTGATGATGCGCTCATCATACGGGCAGATCATTGTCTGAACCGCTTGTTTGTTAGGCGGTGGTGTCTCGATGGTGCTCATGTCACGCATGCCCATCAGCGCTAGATAAAGCGTGCGCGGGATCGGCGTGGCGCTGAGCGTGAGCACATCGACGAGGCTGAAGAGCTCCTTGAACTTTTCTTTGTGCTTCACGCCAAAGCGCTGTTCTTCATCAACCACCGCGAGTCCCAGATCTTTGAAACGCACGTCTTTGGAAATCACGCGATGCGTGCCCACCACGATGTCCACCGTGCCTTCACGGATGCCCTGAAGGATCTTCTTTTCTCGGTTCTTCGGGGTCAGTCGGCAGAGCATTTCCACGGTCACCGGGAACTCACTCATGCGCTCACGGATGTTCACCCAATGCTGTCGCGCGAGCACGGTGGTCGGGACAAGAATGGCCACCTGTTTGCCCCCCATCACCGCTTTGAACGCTGCACGAATGGCGACTTCTGTTTTTCCAAAACCCACATCCGCACAGAGCAGGCGATCCATGGGTTTATCGGTCTCCATGTCACGTTTGATCTCTTCCACACAGCGCAGTTGATCAGGCGTTTCACGATACAAAAACGAGCGTTCAAACTCCACCTGCCATTTGGTGTCTGGAGGGTGCGCATAGCCTTTCACCGTTTGTCGCTGAGCGCTGATGGTGAGCATCTTCGCGGCAAATTCCTCGACACTCTTCTCCGCGCTCTTGCGGGTCTTTTGCCAGGAGATGCTGCCGAGTTTGCTCAACGCAGGCGCTTTACCGCCGACGCCGACATAACGCGTGACCATGTGCGCTTGAGCCACGGGCACAAAGAGCTTGGCCTCATCGGCATAGAGCAAGACGAGCACCTCTTCTTTTTTGCCCCCGGCCTCGCGCATCTGAATGCCGCGATAACGCGCGATGCCATGATCGCTGTGCACCACCAAATCTCCCTCACGCAATTCGCGCAAAACGTCACGAGCTTTGCGCAGGGTCTCGGGGTCATCCAACTTCGAGCCACGAACGCGACGCGTGTGCTGATGTCGGCCAAAAATCTCCGCTCCGGTGAGCACCGCCAGCTTGGCCGTAGGCACCGTGAACCCGCGATAAAGCAGGCCCAGTGTCGTCTCGAGTTTGCTGGAGGACTCCGCGCCCTGCAGTTCACTGAAACGCTCACGCTCCGCTTCATTGTGGAAAAAAACCACGGTCTGCCAGCCCAGGCCATGCCACTCCTTGACCTGCAGGGCGAATTGCTTTCGCCGAGCTTCATGGAGAACAAAGTCGGACGCGTCAAAGACCCCCAGCGGGTTCTCATGAATGGCCGTGGCATCGTCCTCCGTGAGCAAACCCGGAGCCGCCGCACTGGTGATGCGGAGATGCGTCGAGAGATCCGTTTCACACTCCACGGTGACGATCCAGTCTCCGGGGCGGATGTGATCACGCACACGACCTGAGTCGGACGCGGTTTCCTCCAGCTTCAACATCACCCCCGCGCGGTCCATGCGCCGGATGGAAGACTGGTGATGCAGGTCAAAGGAACGAATCGATTCGATCTCTTCATCAAACCACTCCACTCGCAGCGGCTCATCAGCCTGCCAAGAATAGAAATCCACAATGCCACCGCGGCGGGCAAACTGGCCACGCTCCATGACCACCGGCACGCGCTCATAGCCCGCTTCGGAGAGATCTTTGACAAAAGCCTCCACCTCCAAACGAGCTCCCACTTCCAGGGTTCGTCTTTGGCTCGAAATATCCCGCGCCGCCGGTGCCGTTTCATCCAGGCTATCCGCGCATAAAATCAGAGCCGCGGGTGTGTCGGCGGCACTTTCATCCCAACGACTGAGCACCGACAAGCGCTCCGCCAAGTGATCAGGATCCGGCAGAACTTCCTCAGACACATGACCCAAACGCGGATAATACAGCGCCGGTGTCTGCCAAACGGTCAGTTCCGCGTGAATTTGATCCTGCACGCGCACCTCCGGGCACAGCACCCAGACCCGCGCCTGAGCGTTCTTATCCTGAAAAGCCTGAATCGCTATGGCCACGGCAAAGGGATAGGCCTGCGGCGAGATGTGATCCAAAACCGCAGGAAAACGAGACAAACGCGCCCGAAAGTCTGCGGCGCTGAGCGCGTGACGGACGAGGGCGTGAGCTTCCCCACGTTCGCGCGGAATCGCCGGGGAACGTGCGGGGCGGGTCGCCGGTTTGCGGCGTGGTTTAGCTGGCGGCTTGAGGATCTCCAAAGTCGGGGCCCGCTGAGAAACGGACTCGGGTTACGTAAGCGCGCATCGCCCCGGACTCAAATCCGCTGTGATTTCATCGAGTCAGCGTTCTTGCCGGGCCTGCTCGACAATCACTCCACCTCCAAAGAGCGCTCCCAATCGGGAGGGGACACGAACGCTGGGGAAATACGATTGCAGCGACGATTGAACCTCCCGCCGACGCAGCGCGATGCCCAACAGCCCTGCCACCAACGCACCCGCCACGACCACCCCCGTGAACCCGGTCGCCAGACGCAGATGATCTTTCGGCAGCGTGACTTCTGCCCGCCGATGCTGATTTTCCAAAACTCGCACTTCCTTCATGACGGCACGCAGCGACTGGACGAGCCGCTGCTCCAGGGAAGATTCTTTGGCGGCCATGATTCCCGCCACACGCTGCATGAGGCCAATCAACTCTGCCGAAGCATAACGCTCCCAAACCCCTGGAGAAAAAGACAACGCTTGGGTGTCTGACGCGCGATCATAAGCCATCAAAATCGAAAGGTCATTTCTGCTCCATTGCTGGCGCAAATCGCGGGCAAAGGTCCGGCTCGTTTGATCCGAGGCCAAAAAGGTGCTGGCCATGAACCATAGCTCCACCCCGGTCTCCTGCTTCACTTGAGCGATCTCCCTGACCAAAACCTCGCGTGTGACCTCAGTCAGAGCCCGTGTATCATCACGAACGCCGGTTGCTGGTGCCGCCAAAGCGGCATCTTCCCCCTGCACCGAAGGGCAAAGCCCCCCGATGAAGATGAAAAGAAAAAAACGGAACCGCGCCATCATGCACCACGATGTTCGCCCTCTGAGCATGTGCAACTGCGAGCTCATTCAGGCGGCTTTCTGGCGGTATTTCACTCGCTGATAGGTGACTATCACGAAGCTGTAATCGTGATCGTCATCGAGCTGGTGAGCTAACCGCGTGACCGGTTCCCAGTCTTGTTCATCAACCGAGGGAAAACGAACCCCATCGCCTAGGATCTGATCCACATGCGTCATCACTAAACGATCTGCCAAAGGCATGGCCGCCGCATAAGCCCCACCGCCACCACAGACAACCAGTTCAGGCTGATTCGCGAGCGTGGCCTTCGTCAGCGCCTCTTCCACGGAGCTCACCCGTTCACCGATGAACGGGATGAATCGGTCATCCCGAGTCAGGATCAGGGGATGATGATCTTTGAACCAGCCCGTCATCTCCTGGTAAGTTTGGCGGCCTAACAACAACCACTTTCCCTGAGTGTACTGTCGGAAATGCGTGCGATCTTTTGGCAGGTCCCAGGGAACCCCGGAACCGCGCGAGATGAACCCATCCGCAGAAACCGCCGCGATGAGGGAAAGAAAGGCCATGATGCGGGTCAATAAACGGCCGATTCACCCTCGTGGAGGATGCGCACGCGGTCTTCCAACTGACGCTCCACGGTGGCACGCAGAAGGCGCTCGGCGGGCTCATGAATCGGCTCGCCACCGAGCGGAAAGGTATCGTGATGCATCGGCACCATGTGCGCGGCGCCTAACATCTGAAAAGCATCCAACGCCTCTTCCGGATTCATGTGCACAGGTCGTCCACTGGGGGCCTGATAAGCGCCAATGGGCATGAGTGCGAGATCGATCCCTGCTCGTTTGCCGATCTCGGTGAAGCCGTCAAACAAACTGCTGTCTCCACAATGAAAGAGGGTGCGCTCTTTCGAACTGATCAGATAACCACCAAAACCACGGTGCGTGTCATGAATCATCCGCGCGCCCCAGTGGCGGGCCGGTGTCAGGGTGATGTGCAGATCTTTGAACTGCGCCCGCTGCCAGATCTCGAGCTCGACCACTTGGCCAAACCCACAGCGCTTCACGACGCCTCCGACCCCTTTGGGCACGATGATGGGCTGACCTCGGGCGACACGACGCAGACTCGGCAGATGCAAATGGTCGTAATGAGCGTGCGTGATGAGCACCAGATCGATCGGCGGCAGGTCGCTGGCCCAGACACTGGGATGGCGCAATCGTTTGATGGGACCATGCCAGAGAGCCCAATTCGGATCGATCAGCAGGTTGATCCCTGAAATTTGAGCAAAAAAACCTGCATGCCCGAGCCAAGTGACCCCAATTTCATGTGAGTTTACCAGCGGCACTCCATCAATGATGCGCCCCGGTTTGCGCGGCGCCAGGATGGAGGGAATGAGGACCTCGCCCAGGAATTGCAGGTTTCTTTTTCGCCAACCCTCAGTCGGCATGAGGCCGATCCGATTGGTCTCGCGGGCTTTTTGAGAAAAGGAAAAAGGCTTCTTCCCGGGGCGGCTTGAGGAAGCAGGCCCACCGCTGTCCGGTGTGGGATCTTGAATCATGGGTGCGTGAAGCAGTCAATCGAAGGTATGGGACGCATTCCCCCGTGACAACCTTGAAAATGAACGCTTTACAGCTTTTCAACCCAAGAAGTCAGACCCACGATGGCATCTATGTTGGAGGTAGAACACCCGACTTTGACCAAACAAGAGCTCCGTCGTTCGATCCGTGAGCAAATGCGCGCCGTCAGCCCGGCGGAGCTGGCCACGTGGTCCAGGGTTCTAGTGAACGCGCTGCAATCGCGTGGGGAACTCTGGCAGTCAGCGGGCACCGTGGCTCTCTTTGGCGGACTGCGCAATGAGCCCGATCTGATCAGCGATTTCGCCCCCTGGCTGCGTGAGCGCGGGTGGCGCACGGTACTCTTTGCCACGCAGGGGGTCGAACTGCACCCCTACGCGGTGCATGGACCCCACGATCTCAAACGCGGACCCTTGGGCGTCTGGGAACCAGTGGAAAACCCTGCAAACGCGGTGCCGATTGCCGAGTTGACCCTGATCCTCGTGCCAGGTCTAGCCTTTGCCGATCATGACGGCACACGGCTCGGGCGCGGAGGAGGTTATTTCGATCGACTTCTGTCTCGCCCCGAAGTCACCGCTCAGCGACTGGGCATCTGCTTCGAGGCCCAAATCCTGCCGGGTGTGCCTCATGAGGCCCATGACGCGCGTGTCCCCAGTCTGCTGACCGAGAGACAGTGGCGCCAATTTGTGGCTTAGCGCGTTTTGCGCTCCTCATACAAACTGGTGGGATTGAGCGCATCTCCCTTCAAAAATTGACCGTCATAGCGCCGATGAAGATCGTCATCGGTCCACAACTGACGATCGGGACCCGCGCTGCGGATATCGATGCGGGTGCGATCTGAGACGTGAAAAAATAGCGCGTTGCCCCAGCGATCAATGACCTGCCCCTGAGCATTGAAGGCCCGGCTGCCCTCGGAGACAAAGTTCAGTTTCACGGCGTTTTGACCACGCAGTGCAGCCGCGAATTCTTCATTGGCGCCCATGCGAAAAGGAGGCTCACTTTTGATCAACAGCGCCAAGTTTGAAAATACATGGGCCAGGGCATGCAGGTCATCTTGAGGACGTGTTCCAGGCTTGGCGTAGTTTTGCAACATGTCATCCCCAGGCAAAGGCTGCACCTGCATCGCCGATTGCTGCGCGATCGCCTCACGAAGCTTTTCCTGTGCTTGGACTTCAGCCGCTTTTTTCAACACATACAACCGGCCACCATACAAGCCAATGCCCACGAGGCTCAGCATCAGCAGCACAAACAGACAGCCATAGACAGGGCGGACTTGAGTCATTGGATTCACTCGCAGCTATTCAAACCCAGGTCCCCGGTTTCAAGAAACCAATTGGCAAGCTGCTCGAGTTGACGTTGTAGAAATTGGCGATGTTTGGCAGCACATAATCCATGTCTGCGGCCGACACGCCGAACCAACGCAACATCTCCGCAAACAGCGAATCCACCGAAGTCGTGGGAATCGTGCGCCCGCCGTAGCCGGTGTCGTCATTGCTTTCCAAAGTCAGGTCTGGAAAGGTGCCATAGATGCGCCCACCCTGCACGGGCCCACCCATGACCAGGGCATTCCCGCCCCAGGCATGGTCCGTGCCACGGCCATTGCTGCGCAAGGTGCGCCCAAAGTCCGAGGCTGTGTAAGTCAGCGTGCTATCCTGAAGGCCCATTTGATCCAAAGCCCGTTGAAAAGCCGTCAGAGCGCCGTCCAGCAGGGTCAGCATCTCCGCCTGTGTTTCCAACAACTCGCCATGGTGATCCCAGCCGCCGAAACTCAGAAACAGAGTCTGCCGATGCAGGCCAAGGCCATTGCGCAGAGCGATCATCTTCGCGGCAGCCAAGAACTGCTGGGCTACCCAATTGTTGGTTGGGAAAAGACCCCGAATGGCACTGTCATCGAAGCTGTTAAACTGCTGAAGAAAGAACTCTTGAAGTTCAATGCTGCTCTTGGTCAGTTGGGAATACGACTGTTGCATCAAGTTGCCATAACTCTGCTCAATGATGCTGCGGTGAGCTGCATTTTTGAGGCGCATAGGATGCAGTGCATCACCAATCTCACTGCCCGTAAAAGTCAGGGCACCACGATCCGTGACCACAAACTGCGTGGTGCTATTGCCCACTTGCCAGAGGTTATTCCCCGCCAAGGAAATGTTCATCGAAAGGCTGTTCGCATTGGCCACACTGTGCAACACATCCGCCGCACGTCCGGCCCAACCACTGAGCTGCGTCATTCCTTGCGGCACGGAAGTCTGCCACTGATCGATCTGATCGCTGTGCGAATACAGCGCGCGTGGAAGCGGAACCGTTTCGGCCAAATACTGAGCTTTGGTCACCGGTTGAATCAGCGTGCCGATGTTGGAGATGAAAGCGGCGCGTCGCTTCGCTGTATCTCCACCCAACCCGTTGAAGAGCTCTTGCAGGCCCGCACAATTTGGATGGATGCCATAGAGCAGGCCATCACCCCCCGTTTGATTCAAAGCCCGCAATTGATTCGTCGGCAGCGCCAAATCTCCACGCGTGGCCGTGTAACTGGCGTGGCGCGCATCACGCGGCACCAGCCAGTTGTAGGAGTCATTGCCACCATGTAAAAAGAGGCAGACGAGACTGCGGTAATCCGTGGGGGCTTGTTGAGCGGCGGCTTTGTTCGCTAGATTCAGATTCAGCAGCGTGTTCATGATGGACACGCTACTCAGGGCAGAGCAAGCAGACTGACCCAGAAAACGACGACGTGTGGAGCGATGCGAGTTCATGGCTTATTTCATCACCGCTCCTTCTGGACACACGAGGCACAAGTAAGCAGCCACTTGCGCGCGTGATGCCGTCTGATCGGCAGGGATTTGGTTGATGGCATTCAAAATCAAAGTGCGTGTGCTCGGCCTCATTTTACCAGCGCAGAAGAGCAAGTTCAGGTGATCGACGAGGCGCTCGGGAGTGCCTGCCAATTGCTTTTCGTGCGAGAGATCCAGAGGAAAGCTGTAGGTTCGCCACTGGGCAAAACCCTCCCCCATGATCTGCCAAAGGCGATTCGGGAAAGAGATGGAGCTGAAACTGTCTGTGATCTGGAAAACCGGTCCGGCAAGGTTTCGCTGGGTCAACAAACCTGGTGCGCGATAGTCGGGTCTGTAGAAATTGAAGACGCTCGGCGAATAAGTTGGCTCTTGTCGGCTGGCATTGAAAAAGTCACCCCAATCCCACCACAGCAAATCCGGCACCTCCTTCATTCCAAAAGCGCGAGCCAGCGCCATGGTGCGAATCACCGGTTCTTTCAGACGCCCCTGAGCCGCCGCTTCTGAGAAACGTGGATCACGCGCTTCCTCATCAAGCAAGATCGCCTGCATCACGGCGGCCAAGTCTCCCCGCACCCCGTTACCATTGTCCGCGAAGGTGGACGCAATCCGCTGCACAAAGGCCGGACTCGGATTGTCTGTCACGAGAAACTGAATGAGCTGACGTCCGACAAAAACGGCCGTGTTGGGATGCTCAAACAGGTGCCTCACGGCATCTCGAACATCACGCACTGCGTTTTCCTGAGTGGCCGCACGCGCCGGGATGACAAAACCACCCAGCAGTGTTTTTTGCCCAAAGTCATGTCGCTCTGCATGCAAGGACATGGGCGTGGCATGATCGGCATCCGTCCAGCCTCCTCCACCCCAATTGTGCCCGCCGAACCAAAAGCCTGTCATCACACGGGCCAACTGCGTGATCTCGGCGTTGCTGTAAGTCGGGATGGGTTGATTGCTGCCATTGAGCTTTTGCGTGCCGTCAGGATTGAGCTCCCAAAGCCCCACCGTGAAGAGCTGCATGATCTCACGCGCGTAGTTCTCATCGGGATAACGATTGATGCTGGGGTCCGCCTTCTGATTGCCCACATGGCTGAGGTAACGGCCCATGACCGGATGCATCGTCACCTCCATCAAGATGTCCAGGTAGTTGCCAAACGCCCGGCGCACAAAGATGTCATAATAGTTCGAGATGCCGATGCATTGATTCTCCAGATTGGCATCACGACGTGAGGTCACGAGGATCTGACTGAGAGCAAACGCCATGCGTTGCCGAAGCTGATCTTCCCCTTGGATGCTGGCCCGGGCAAACGCAGTCATCATGTTATTGCCAAAGAGAAACGGCGACTCAACCTCACCGCCGCGATTGAAATTGCTCTGCGAACGCTGACCGAGCATGTCACGATAGATCCCCTGAATGTAGGTCGAGTGCAAAGTCGGTGACAAAGCTTTTTGTTCGGCGATCCAAGCGCTGTAGCCCAAAGCCTGCACACGCTGGATGTCAGGCAACGTCGGACCAAACGTGGCCTGCATGAGAAAGCGCGCCGCTTGTGCTCGGGAGATGCTTGTGCCACTGCCACCTGGAAATCCCCCAGCGCTGCGCGATCCCTCCAACTGCTCGACAAGGGTCGTGTAATCACCACTGAGGGTACCCTCGGGATTGCCATCTTGGTTCACATCGGTGCTCACTGGACTGCGCGTGCTGTTGGCGCTCGCGGGATTGGAGCCCAGCACATTCGTTTCGGTCCAATCACTCACGCCATCCCCATCAGCATCGGTGTCATTGATCCGGGCCTGATAAAACACCGGAGCACCGCCAGCGAGCACTCCCGTAAAGGTTTGACGATACTCCTGCCCCACGGCCAGTGGTGAACCCAACGCAGGCGACCATGAACCGCTGGCCAGGGTCGCGCTCTGCCACACGCGATGCTGTTTATGAGCCAATAATGGCCAACAAACCACCAAGTCATTGCCATTGCGAATCGTTGCGGACCAGACACGCGAGGTCGCATCCAAGGGATCCGTGCCTGCAATCGATTCATTTCCATTCGTGGTGCCATCCCCATCGGCATCAAGCATCGCCTGAAGATCAAAAGTGCCTGCCCATTGCTCCCACGCATCGGCCATGCCATTGCCATTGAAGTCTTCGCTCATGACTCCGCCTGGAGGACCTCCATAGAGTGGAGGCAGACTCGTGGCGAGCAGGGGATTGCTACCGCTCTCAACCTCCAAACCATCACGGGCACCATCATCATCGCTATCCGCATCCCGTGGGTTCGTGCCGACCAGATACTCTCGCAAGTTGCTCAGGCCATCGGTATCCGCGTCGAGCGCAGCATCCGCGGCACTGTTTTTATTGAAGCTGTGGGTGTCCTCCCAGACGCTCGGCATGCCATCTTCGTCGGTATCCTTCGCCGCCGCAAAAGCTGCGCTGTCTTCCAGAGGCGTGTTTTGGAAATACACCTTCACCCCCTCATGCTCCCAGATTTGCAGGCGATTCGTCAGTGGCGGATCGCTGCGATCCTGCCAGACCACGGTGTTGTTTTGGATCTGATTTGAAGCCCGACAACCCGTGAAAGTTCGCAAGACCACATTCTGACTCGTGTCTTGATTGAAGATCCGAAAGGTGATGTTCCAATCCGACTGCCCACCGGTGCTCGTTCCTGTGATCTGAAACCGCAAACGATCCGAGATGTCCACACGCCCATGACCACTGAAGCCTAAGGCAGCGCGCCGATCTGTCGGTTGATTCACCCAATCGGCCTCCCAAATCTCCCACGCATCATTGTCGGGGTGGCTGAATCCACCCTGATTTCCCGAATAAAGAAAGTGACTCACCCGCTCAGCCTTCACACGCAGGCCGATGTTAAAAGCATCGCTGCCGGTACTGGCCGAATTCACAATTTGAAAGTTCATCAGACTGCTGTCACCCCACTCCTCGTCCGCCACATGACCGCGTGTGTGATCCCAAACAATCTGCACATTTTCCACGGTCCAATTGAAGGTGCGCGGACTTGTCGTGATCACCGGCATCTGCGCATTCACCGCCTCAGCTACGGTCGGATTCGTCCAGCCTCGAATCTCTTCGGCATCCAAACGACCATCGCCGTCGGTGTCATTGCTGTTTGGGTTCGTGGGATTGGGTTTCAAAGCCACTTCAAAACCATCGGTGAGGCCATCTTCATCCGTGTCGGCTAACAAAGGATTCGATCCTGAGTTGGTGACACTCACCCAAGCCCCTGTGTTCGTCTCCACAAGGTCACTCAAACCATCGCCATCCGTGTCAGCCACGCGCGGATCTGTTTGCCGCGTCCACTCAGCCGAATTTACTAACAAATCTCCATCTGGATCTGCGGAGGCATCATTCACCAAGGGATTGAGTTTGTTCGCGAACTCCCACCAGGTCGGCAAATCATCCCCATCGCCATCCGCTGTAGCATCCACGATCTGAACTCCATGAATGCCCACTTCATGCCAGCTGGTTCGATATATGCGGAGATTCAAACTTCTGCCTGTCACGCTGCGAAACAGAAGGGTATTCCCGCGCCAAGGTTTGGTTTGACTGGAGATTACTGGAAGGGTGAACCGACTCTCTGGCGCGGTGCTTCCTGTGAGGAACCATCGATCATCGGAGACATTGTCATTGAGCCTCAAAAAGCCCAACCCACCATCATACACCGAACCGACATAGACGATCACATGATAAGTCGTGAAGGGTATTTGGTCGAAAGTCAGCGACCCGCCCGTATCGCTGTTCACATTGAGATAACCATCCAAGAGACGACCTGTGGAACTCCCGTGATTTCCATTCGCCCAAACACCTGAGTTCACCAGCCAATTCATCGTCATCGCTGTGGGTGCACCGGCGCTGTTCACCAGCACATCCGGAATCGGCGTAGCAATCGCGAGTTCGCTTCCCTGCGATGCATTCCAACTCGCCAAAGGAATGGTGTTATTCCAATTCAACTGCGGCGTGAATCCCGTCACCGCCGAGGGGCTGAGGTGATTCTGTGGATTCAGGTCCGAAACGAAGTTCAGCCCCACGGATCCAGCCCAGGCGGGCGGCACACTCGTATTCAGGGTTGGATTAAAACCGGTCCTCAGTTCCCACGCGTCAGGGGCACCATCGCCATCGCTGTCGATTTGAAGGGGATTCGTGAGGGGAACTCCCGTGATCTCTTCACCATCGAGAAGGGAGTCTCCATCGCTATCGGCCACCAGCGGCTGCGTGCCAGCACTGACCTCCGCTCCATCTTTGAGCCCATCCTTATCGCTGTCCTCTTCCTGTGGGTTGGTCTTCTGCGCAAACTCTGCCAGTGAGTTCAGGCCATCTTCATCACTATCGATCAAGGCATCAGCGGCCAGATCATCTCTCAACCCATGGTCCTCCTCCCACCATCGTGGCAGACCATCCGTATCAGCGTCCACAAGTGCTGTCGCATGCCACTCCAAACTGACAGCATCGATTTGAACCCCTCCATTAGTGATGCCGCCTGCTCTGCTAATTTGCAGCACATTCGGACCGACTTGCGGTGTGAAGGTTCCAGGGCCCGTCCCGGCATTGATTTCCAAAATCAAACTTCCCCGTGAGGTGAAGAGTTCACTCTTCAACACCACCCCATTCAGTCTAACCTCTAAAAGATGACTGCCATAGTCTTCGCCATTTGAATTGGTGTTCACGTTCCACCAGCCACCCCAGACCTGATGCAAAGCAAAACGAAGTCGTGCAGTGGTGATCGCTTGTTGGGCTGACAGATTGAAATGAAAGCGTGTCAGTGGATTGCCTGTGTTAAGCGTCCGTTCCAGGTTCGTCTGAACCTCGCTGGTGGCGACCTGACCGATTGGCGGCGGATAAGTGCCTGCAAAGTAAAAATCGTTGTCGCGATTCGTCGCGCTCCCCGGTGCCGCATTGGTTCCCCAGTTCTCCTCACCCAACTCGAGTGGATTGCCATCTTGATTGCCCACTGACCACAGCGTCACAAATTCCGCCTGTGCCGAGTTCAGCGTCAGTGCTGAAACCAGAATGTAAAGAACAGCGCGAAGATAGAAGGAACGCATAAGGGGCCGATTTTATAGTATTCATAACCTCAAACGGCAAACTTCGCAATCTGGGCATCCTCTCAGAGTTTTAGTCTCCACCATGAAGATTTAACCAAAAAACCGAGTTGGCACCACAATAACCGATGTCTATTGCAGCGGGATTGCCACTTGACGGCCCACAACCGTCATTGATTGGTTGGTCCCGTTTCAGGGGTCCCTATGATTGAATGGGAAAAGCTTCTCTGGTTCACCAGCTACATCATCGTTTCCGCCGGACTGTCCGCCTTTGGGGCGCACAAGCTCAAAGTCGTGTATGCCTATTGGAAACATCGCAAAAATCCGCCGCAAGCCCCTCGCGAATTTGAAGAATGGCCCTCCGTCACGATTCAATTGCCCATTTTTAATGAGGCCGACATCCTCGAGCAACTCGTCCTGTCCGTTAGCGCCTTGGACTATCCCAAGGATCGACTTCAGATCCAGTTCTTGGACGACTCGACCGATGATACAACGGAAGCCTGCCAAGCGCATGCTAAACATCTCATTCAATCAGGTTTTGACGTCGAGTATCGCCACCGCAGCAATCGGCACGGTTTCAAAGCGGGCGCTCTCGATGAAGCCATGGTCACCGTCAAAGGTGAATTCATCTGCATCTTCGACGCTGATTTCCAACCCGCGCCAGACTATCTGAAGCGTGTCATTCACCACTTTACCGATCCTCACGTGGGCATCGTCCAGGCACGGTGGGGCCACAACAATCGTGATTTTTCAATCCTCACGCGCCTTCAAGGGATTCTTCTCGATGGCCATCTGATGCTCGAGCAAACCTCGCGCAGTCGTCAGGGTGAGTTTTGCAACTTCAATGGAACCGCAGGCCTTTGGCGGCGCAAGGTCATCGATGCCGCCGGAGGGTGGCAACACGACACCCTCACGGAGGATTTGGATTTGAGTTACCGAGCTCAACTCCTCGGCTGGAAGTTTATTTATCTCAACGATGTCGTTGTTCCTGCTGAGTTGCCTCCAGACATGGATGGCTTTAAATCTCAACAGCATCGCTGGACCAAGGGTAGTGTGCAGGTGTGCAAAAAGATCCTCGGGACCGTGTGGCGAAGCAATGCTCCATTCTTCAAAAAGGTTGAAGCAACCGCGCATCTCTGTTCGAATTTTGCCAATTTGCTGACTCTATGCACCCTTGTTCTCATGTATCCCGTGGACTTCCTGCCCACGCATTCATGGCAGAAAGCTGTGTTTGTTGACCTCCCCGTTTTCCTTTTTGCCACCGTGGCAGTCATTGCCTTTTATCTCACCGCACAAGGGGCGCAAACTCGCTGGGGATGGCTCAAAACCATTCCCTACATACCTTTGTTCATGGCCCTGGGAATTGGAATGTCGATCAATAATGGCAAAGCTGTCATCGAGGCCCTCTTGGGTAGAGAATCTGAATTTGTCCGCACTCCCAAGTATGGGGTTAACAGCAAGGCACAAGCCTCTAAACGATCCTTCCGCTACAAGGCTGGAAAGTCACTCAGCCTTTGGATTGAGATCGCACTGGTCGGTTATTTTAGTTACCTGTTTTGGTTGGCGCTTCAGCGTGAACAATGGGGTTCACTGCCTTTCATTGCGCTCTTCTTGGTTGGCTTCGCTTATGTGTCTCTGGGCTCGATTTTGAAGCGCTTCTCAATGGCTATTTTTTCCGGCAGCAACGCGACGAACAAAGGTACTGCTGATGAAGCTCAGGTCGCGACGATTGGCTAACGCTTGATGTGTTCGGTTTGGACATACTGAACAGAGGCGATTCAACCAGGCCTGCCTGGTTTCCGCTGACTGCTCAAATTCCAGGATTGCATGCCCGAGACGGTTGTGTTGGAATCATGGCGTAACCAATGATTCGAATATGAAAATCACATTTCATCACGGTCGGTTTTTCTCGGTGGTCATGTTTAGCATGATCGTTTTTCAGCCACTCGGTTCAGCAGCCGATGATCTGAACACTCTGTTTCAACTCGGTAAAGCTGCCTACTACCGAGGCGATTTCGAACAAGCTCAGCTCTTGTTAAATCAAGTGGCGGCGAAACAGCCGAACCACTTTGAGACGAAGGCCTTGCTCGCTCAGATTCGCACCCAAATGAAGCCCGAGGGCTCGTTGAGGAAGAGCTACCAGGCCGTCACGCTTCAAAAGATCGAATTCACCGATGTGAGTTTGGAGGAAGCTGTTGAGGGCTTGCGCGCACTCTCAAAGGCGGCAACGGAAGGCAAAGTGGTTCCAAACATCATCATCAAAGACTCCTCCCTTGCAGCCAAAAAGTTGTCTTTGAACCTGCGGAATCTCCCACTCACTGACGCGATCCAATACTTGGCAGATCTTTCAGGAGCCAAAACTGTCTATGACAAGCACGCGGTAATTTTCACCACCGCTTCGACTGCTTCAAACTAGCCACATTTTGAAACGAAAACGCTGGTATGAAGATAACTCCATACCAGCGTTCAAACCCTTGGTTCTTAAATCGCCACTTCTGCGTCTTCGTCCTGCGCATCCTTCACCGGCCTCAGGATCATCCCTGCAGCAACCGTGTTGTTTGATTGTTCATCAACCAGCACAAAACTACCTGTGGTGCGGTTCTTGGAATAGGAGTCAAAGAAGATCGGTGCAGAAACCCGCAAACGGATGCACCCGATGTCATTGAGATTGAACTCTTTACTTTCCTGCGATTTCTCGAGAGTACTGATGTTCACCTTGTAAAGAACATCGGTTACCACGGCACGCACTTCATTGGTTGTGTGCCGCAGATGGTATCTCCCACGAGGTTTCAGCGTTTTCTTATCCGCAAACCAGCAGATCATCGCATCGAACTCTTGATTGGTTTCCACAGGCTCACTGGCTTTCACAATCATGCCTCCACGGCTGGTATCGATTTCGTCAGCCAGAGTGAGACTGTAGCTGAGTTGAGGAATCGTGGCGCTGTGCTGTCCATCAAAGGTGTGAATGCCTGTGATGCGAGACTTCATGGC
>JAIXVB010000109.1 GCA_027483245.1 Verrucomicrobiaceae bacterium
ACCAGCAGCAGCATGGACGGCCTCATCGAGCAGGCCAAAAGTCAGCTCTGGAAGATCGTCAACGAATTCAACGACGCCAAACAGAACGACAAAACCCCTGTTGTGCAGGTGGCGCTGTATGAGTATGGCAATGACGGCCTGAGCGTGCGCAAAAACTACATTCGTCAGGTGCTGCCCTTCACTCGCGACCTGGATCGTGTGTCTGAGCAGTTGTTTAAACTCACCACGAATGGCGGCAGCGAGTTCTGCGGCGCGGTGATCGATGAAGCGCTGAAAAAGCTGGCTTGGGACAAAGATGGCCAGACTTACAAAGCGGTGTTCATCGCGGGCAATGAGCCTTTTACCCAAGGCCCCGTAAACGCCAACGATGCCTGCAAAGCCGCGATTCAGAAGGGCGTCGTCATCAACACGATCCACTGCGGCAATGCCGCCGATGGCGAGAATGGCGGCTGGCGCACCGGGGCGGCTTTGGCTGAGGGCAAGTTCCTCACCATCGACCAAGACAAGGCGGTCGTGCACATCGAGACGCCGCAGGACAAGGAGATCGCCAAACTGAGCATCCAGCTCAACAACACCTACATCACCTATGGCAAGGACGGCGCGCGGGGGCAGTCGAATCAGGCTGCGCAAGACAGCAATGCCTCAACCTACAAACAGGCGGGCGCTGAGGTGCAACGCGCGGTGACCAAGGCCAGCAAGAGCTACGACAATCGTGTCTGGGATCTCGTGGACGCGAACAAAAAAGCCGGTGTCAAAATCGAATCGATCGCAGAGAACGATCTGCCAGAGCAGCTCAAGCCCATGGCTCCCGCCGCACGCCAAGAATTTGTCGATCAAAAAGCCGCTGAGCGGGAGAAGATCCAGGCTGAGATTCAGAAGCTGAATCAAGAACGGCAGAAGTATGTGGACGCCAAAGCCAAAGAAAAAGGCGAGGGAACCACGCTGGATGTCGTCATCAGCAAAGCCGTGCGCGAGCAAGCCGAGAAGAAGGCCATCAAGTTCAAATAAATCGTCGGCGGTGGTTTACAGGGGTTGGCGATGGTTGAGGTTGGGTTTCTATTCCTCGGCTGCGTCAGCCCCCGCGAACTCGGTTCATTTCCGTTGTCTTTTTTCACCTTTCCCTCATGTCCACGATTCTTGTCGTTGAAGATGACAGCGCGATCCGGCGCGGTGTGTCGGATGCTTTGCGCTTTGCGGGTTATGAAGTGCTGGAGGCGGCGGAAGGTATCTCCGGCATGGCCCAGGCTCAGCAGGCCAGTTTTGATCTCATGCTGCTGGACCTTGTGCTGCCAAATCACAACGGCTTTGAGATTCTGCGGGCGCTGCGGGAGCATCGTCCGGGCACCCCGGTGATCATTCTCTCAGCACGAGGCGAGGAAGCGGATCGGGTGAAAGGATTGAAGTTGGGCGCGGATGATTATGTCGTGAAACCGTTCAGCGTTCGCGAGCTGCTGGCGCGGGTGGAGGCGGTGCTGCGCCGCAGTCCAGAGCGGCCGAAGCAGGTGCAACAAGTGGCATTCCCAGGTGGGGTGGCCGATGTCGCTCGACTGGAGATTCGGTTCAGCGATGGCAGTCGTGAGGAGCTCTCGGATCGTGAGTGCGGGCTTATCGAATACCTCGCCGCACATCGAGGTCGGGCCATCACGCGAGAAGAACTGCTGCGGCGCATCTGGCGCATCGAACCTCGTCACACCGAGACACGCACGGTGGACATGCACATCGCCAACCTGCGCGCGAAACTGCGCGACAGCGGCACCGCGCCGAAATTTCTTCTCACCGTTCGTGGCAAAGGTTACATGCTGGCGACTGAAGAATCGTCGTCGGTGAGTGGGTAGTCGTTTTTAGCTGCTGAATCCAATCGAACTCTGAACCCTGCCATGCGCCCCGCCCTTCGTTGGTTCCTCTTCAGCCTTTGCCTCGTCGTTTTCTGCGCGGCCATGGCCTGGGTGTCGCTGCGGACCTTGCGTCTGGAGGATCAGCGTCTGGCGGCGGATCGTGAGGCGCAGTTGCAGGAGCGTGTGCGGCTGGCTTTGTGGCGCATGGATTCGCTGGCGGGCGGACTCGTGATTCGGGAAAACACGCGGCCTGCCTGGCATTATCAGGCCTTTTACGCGCCGGAGGAGCTGTTTGCCAAAGACAACCTCGCCGTGCCGCGTGGGGAGGCCTTGCAGCCGTCTCCCCTGCTCGGGACACCGCCGGATCATGTGCTGCTGCATTTTGAAGCCAGCGCGGACAAAGAAGCTCACTCCCCCCAGGTGCCAACCGGGACCCAGCTCGATCTGGCTAACCAATGGTATGTCATCACGGACAGTGTGCGTCAGGCTCAGCAGCGTCTGCCGGAAATGCGGGCCCTGCTGAAAGAGCATCCCGAGCTGTTGACGGGTCAGGTGCCAAAAGTCACCGCCACACCTCGGCGCAGTTCACTCTGGGGCCGTATTGTCAAAAGTGAGACGGCTGCTGCCAATGACGTGGAGGCACAAACGTCGGTGCAAGAGCTGTCGAATCGGCGTGAGTTCAATCAGCGTTCGAACCTGCTGGTGACGCAAAATGCTTTCAATGAGAAGGCCGAGCAAAAGAAGCTGCCGATGAAAGCCATCCCAGCGGCGAAACCGAGCGAGAAGTCATCGCTTTACTCCAGCAAGAACAAAGTCCCGGAGGCTGAAAGGCCCAAAGAAGCACCCGCCGATCTGGAGTCGGCATCGCGGCTGAAAAAGCAGGCGGAAGGCAGGGTGACCCTGGGGGATGATCTGGCCCCTGCGGCCCCACCAGCTCCGATGACGGCAGATGCGAACTCTGCGGCGGCTCCGGCTGCCGACTTGGGCTTCGCTGCAGCACCTGCAGCCTCTGCGGCGGTTCCGCGGACCCGGGCACCTGCCCCCATCACACTGCCAGAGCCCGAGGCAGATCGGCAGGTTCCTGGCGCGATTGATTCCTTGATGCTCAATGGCGGCACTCCTTCTCAAGTTCGGGCCCAGACGCCCGCCGAGCCTGCGCCTGACATGACCAGTGACATGGCGGCTCTCTGGGTGGACTCGCATCTCCTGCTGATCCGCCAAGCGCGGGTGGATGGGGTGCGCCTCATGCAGGGCGTCTGGTTGGATTGGCCCCGGCTTCAGGCCAGTTTGCTCGAGAGCGTGCGTGACCTTTTGCCACAAGCGAAGCTGGAAATCGCCTCGGCACCACAGATGGATCCCATGCATCTCGTGATGCTGCCGGTGAAGCTCCTGCCAGGGGCCGTGGAGTTGCCTGTTTATCGGCTGGATTCACCGCTGCGGCGCGCGTTGGGCATCGCGTGGCTTTGTTTCATCGGCACGACCCTTGCGATCGCCCTGGTGCTGCATCGCACCATCGCGCTGAGCGAACGGCGCGGGGCTTTTGTCTCCGCCGTCACGCATGAGCTGCGCACCCCTTTGACCACGTTTCAGCTCTATTCGGAGATGCTGGCGGATGACATGGTGCCGGATCCAGAGCAGCGGCGGGATTATCTCAATACCCTGTGCACCGAGTCCACGCGCCTCACGCATCTGGTGGAAAACGTGCTCGCCTATTCCCGCATCGAACGTGGGCGTACGGCGGCCCGGCAAGAGCGCTTGGCTTTGGGAGACCTGCTGCGCCGCATTGAACCGCGCCTTCAGCAGCGGGCAAGAGAAGTGCAGCTCAAGGTCGAGATCGAATGTTCTCCCGACACCCGAGCGGCTATCCTCCAGGTCGATCCGTTGGCGGTGGAGCAGATCCTTTTTAACCTCGTGGACAATGCCTGCAAATACGCGGCCCCGGCCTGCACAGAACGGAGCATCCAACTGCGCATCACGGCGCAGCCACGCCTCATGGAGTTTCGCGTGCGGGATCACGGTCCGGGTCTGAGTCGTGCGCAGTTGAAAAAACTCTTTCAGCCCTTTGCCAAATCGGCCACTGAGGCCGCTCACAGTGCTCCTGGGGTGGGCCTCGGTCTGGCCCTCTGCCGCCAGTTGGCGCGTGAACTCGGGGGCGAGCTGATTTTGGAGACCAATGAGGGCGGCGCGGGCTTTTTACTGACCCTGCCCCGTGCGTTTTGACCGGGTGTGATAGAGCTTGGCAAACCGCCGTTTCCTGTCCCATAGGTGCGGTATGGCAAGGATATCAGCCGCCTCTGTCGTCGTCGTGGGGTCCCTCAATGTGGACCTCATTGCCAGCGTGAAGCGTCTGCCCGCCCCGGGTGAGACGGTAGCTGCTGGTGGACTGGAGCG
>JAIXVB010000117.1 GCA_027483245.1 Verrucomicrobiaceae bacterium
GGCTGATTTTGATGGGTATCAAAACCATTCATGCTCACAAAGAAGATCTGGCGATTGTTGTTCAAGGACGTGCGGCCTTGAATGAGCCTCGCCACCATCTTCAGTTGGTTGGCCACATCAGGCAAGGTGGTGACGCCGGGGAAGGCATTGGTAAATGCTGTGTCAATCGCCGCCGTGCTGCCCGTGATTGCTGTGCCAACAATGGCTTCATTGTCGCGCGCTCGTTTCATGATGTCGTTGTAGCCTTCTTCCAGGTGATGCTGATAGTGACTCTCGGTCTCTCCGAGTTGCATGCGTGCCAGCTTGGTGACGGTGTCCAGAGCCTTGAGGGTGCGTCCAGGATCGTTGTTGGTGTAACTCGGAGGTTGAGTGGCGTAGTTGGCGGCATTGCCATAGACACCGCTGGCATTGTTGTAGCCACTGAGACCCACCACTCCACTGGTGCTCACTCCGTATTGAATAACGGAGCTGCCGACTTGAAATGAGTTCTGTCCAGCGATGGAGATGTTCATGGAGACGCTGCTGCCTGGATTGACAAGCCCATTGAGCATGTCCGCGGCGCGCCCACCCCAGCCATTCTGGAAAGGCCTGTCAGGGAGGCTGCTCTGCCATTGAAGCTGCTGATCACTGTGAGAGAAAAGCTGTGGCGGCAGGGGAACGGTGCGTGGCACGGCGATGTATTGCGGTCTCGTGACCGGCTGCACGAGCGTTCCGACATTGGCCACAAACGCGAGGTCACCGCTGTTGAAGAGGCTTTGCGTGTGAGGCATGGCGTAGTGCACCCCAAACTGGGAGGCGCTGCTTTGTCCAAAACCGCTGCTTGGTGCCGTGAGCGGCAGGGCTGCGTTGGTTCCCGTCACGGGGATGTGGACGGGATGACCTGCAGGGCGTGCGGAATCATAATTGGTCCGCGCAACTCCATCCAGGGGAATGAGTGTGTTGTTGGAGTCATTGCCACCGTAGAGGAAGAGGCAAATGATCGCCTTGTAGTCTGTGGGGGCGCTCTGAGCCATGGCGCTCTGGACGAGGCGAAGATGAGCGAGAGTATTCACCACGGAGGTGACGCCAAGACTGGCGCAGGCGGAACGACAGAGGAAATTCCGCCGTGTGTCGAAGTGATCCTGGTGCTTGCGATGTTTCATAGTGAGCAAGGGATATGAGTTGAGTTTCGAGGCGGTTTACTTCTGAACGATGAATTCGGGTGTGCTGGTGATCAGGTAGAGGGCGGCTCGCACACGGGCGCCTGCATTGGCGATCGAGACGGGCGGGGCATCGACAGCGATGGTGGCCAGTTGATCGATGATGATGCTGCGCGGATTGGTGCCTGCTGTGGTGTAAGCGTATTTCGCTTTCAAAGATCCCGCGCAGAGCAGGGCATCGAGGCGATCCACCAGATAAGTTGTCGCGGTGATTTCAGTAGCACCGGTTCCCTGCCGATTGTTGATGTAGTCATTGGTCAAGCCAATCAGGTTGATCGACACATTGTCCAATAGCCCGCCCGTATCTCCGAGCAGATTCGTGCCACCCTGGCCCGTGGGTAGAGCTGCCGCAGGATCGATGACCGACGAGTATTCGAGCTGTCGATGATAGTTGATGGCTCGAACGACGAGGTTTTCGGTCATGATCTGAAGCTCTGGAGCAACGAGACCTGCTGCAGCGACACGCCCCCCGGGAGTGTAGCTGGGGAGATACCAGTTAAAGACACTTGGCATGTTGTTGGGCTGCTGCCCGAGGTCTGTCACGGTGCCGCCATAACGGAACCGTGTCGGTGTGGCACCCAAGTTATCCAGTTGAGTGCTCGGGTAGCCATAACCGAGCAGATCATTGGTGTCTGGTGAGGGCTCATCGAAGTCAATTTGTGACTTGGCTCCAAAGGCGCGCTGAACTTGCACGTAACGAATGATAGGCTCTTTAACCTTGCCATGACTAACATTGACGGAAGTCACCGTGTTGACTGTTTGTGGGTCCACGTTGGTTAAGGTGCGGGCTTCGTAATCGAGAAGGATGGCATTGACCACGGCCTTCAGATCCCCCCGAACGCCTCCTGCTGTACTGCCATTGCTGTCAGCGAAAGCTTGGGCCACCCGATACACATAACCCCGACTTGGATTGCTCGTGACGAAGCGCTGAATCAGAAGGCGGCTCAAGAACGGCCCGATGTTTGGGTGATTGTAGAGTGCGTCCATGGTCGCATCAAACTCCGCTTCGGCATACGCCTCGCGCTCAGCGGTGGTGGGCGTGGTGTCGGTGTAGGCCGGTAGGCTCGCCGAGAGGAAAGCTTTGATTCCTTCGTCATGATAGGCCACGAAGTTTTTCATCGGGTTTTCGTAACCAGGATGGAAATACTCAGCGCCTTCGCTGCCAAAAAAGTTTGTCTGAGCGAGCGTTGGCACATAACCATTGGCCGCGTTGTTTTGCTGCCAAGCAAAGCTCCAACCGGTGAACACTTTCGACAGCTCTTTGATGTCATCATTGTCATAGGTGGCGATGGGTTGGCCATTGCTGCCGAGTTTCAGCGTGCCATCCGGATGCAGCTCGAGCAGACCAATGGAGAAGAGTTGCATGATCTCACGAGCGTAGTTTTCGTCGGGCGAGAGGGTTTGGTTTCCACCTGCGTCGTATTGGGCTTTTTGGTTTTTCAGGTGACTCAGGTATTTGCCCATGATGGGGTGTTTGCTGATGTCTTCGAGTAGCTCGCGCACCGTGAGTGCGCTGCTGGTGGCACTGCTGTAGGTGCCATTCGGCGGCTGGAGATGACGTGTGCCATCGGCCGCATCTCCGAGTAGGTCATAGTAGCGGCTGTGGCCATAGGCACGTGAGCTGACGGTGCCTTCACGATCTGACACGATGAAGATTTGTTCCAACGCAAAAGCGGTGCGTTGGCGCAGTTGGTCGTGGGCTTGATTTGCCAGGGCCCACCAGCCGCGACGACGATTGTTGTTGTCTGGGTCGTAGCTCTCTTTGTTCAGCCCGCTTGGCACCGCACGGTAGCCGGCTGCGCCCCAGCGTTGCCAATCGGCAGGATTATTGGGTGGTGGGAGCCCATCTGGCAGATTTGCTTGCAGACCCCAGAGTGCCCATTCCTGCGTGTCAGCAGCGCGGTTGTATTCATAGAGCGAGGTTTGATCGCGCCCCCATTGCGTGTTCAGCCAGGCGTTGAAAGCTGCGATGCGATTCGCTGCGGTTGTCTTCGGTATGGCAATGCTGTTGAACAGCGCGGTGATTTCAGCCTCGGTAGGGCCAAAGGTAGCCTGCGTGAGAAAGCGAGCACACTCGCGCATCACTTGTTCATCATTGGCTAAGTTTTCCAAAGTCGGAGCCGAAGGCGGTGTCGTGAAAGTGGCACTGCCTGTTTGAAGTGTCAGATCCGCACGAATCTCACCTCCCGCATAACGAGTGGTGTGCACATTGACGTAGAGGTTCTCGCCCGTGTTTTTGCGAAAGAGGGCATCGATCAATTGCTGCGCTGTGGCGATGCTCGTATTGGTCAAAGTCCAGGGATAGTCCACCAAGGGGCCATTGGGCAAACCATCAGGATCACCATAAACGATGGTGCCCGTGGCGATGGTTCCTCCACCGAGACTGTTGAAGTAGTGCACATGGCTTCCATCAATGTCGGTTTGAGGTGTCGTTAGGCCATTGAAGGTGGTGGAGATGCGCGCCTTGTTCTTGGGCCCATTGAGAATCAGGGTCGCAAAACCAGACGCCGAGGTGACGGACGCACCCTGGGCTAAGAAGGGACCCACAAAGAGCTTTTCATTCGCGGGGATTTCCTGGGCGTCGTTGATGAGCACGATGGCATTGGTCGGCGAAGCGATGGTGTAGGTGCTGCCATTCGCGACAGCCGTGAGGCGCAGACCTTCGACGTATTCATCGAGGTTATCCACGACAGGTCGGATATAGACATCCACACTTTGAGCGCTTGCGGGTAGGCTGATGCTGCTCGTCACCTGAGCGCCGCCTGTGCTGGCTGTCCAGGCAGTGTAGTCCCCGCTGCTGGCTGGAGCGCGTGTGGTGTCAGTGGTCGCGGTGCCTGCAAGCGTGAAATTCAGTGTCAGGGGTGCGAAGCCACCATTTCGATTCAACCGAAGTCTCGCATTGGTGCTGCTGGTCGGTGAGGCAGTGACATCATTCACTTCATAGCCATTCGTGGTTACCGTGCTCACGGTGACAATACCACCCGTGAAAGCTGTGTGACTGGTGGACGTGGCGAAGTTGAGACGATTGTGGAACTCCTGCTGATTGGTCAGCAGGTCAGCATCAGGATCGAGGGAGCCATCGGCTGAATTGGCTGGATTTAAGCCGACACTCGTTTCCCAGGCATCTGGGGCCCCATCTTCATCGAGGTCTTCCGCCCCTTGCACCACAAGGAACGCAACGGTTTCGGAGCTGTGTGTATTGTTGACAGTGCCTTCACCGAACTGCAGCGGATGCGCGTCTTCTTGCGCGACCAGATCCACTTTATCCGCGCACAAATAACGCCATCGAAGAGTTGCTGGGTCCGAATCATTTTTGGTCTGCATGGAGGCAAAGATGAAAGGGTCCGCATGCATTCGGCTAAAAACGCGAGTGCGGAAAGAGCTGTCATGATTGGTCCCATTGCCTGCCTGGAAACGCATGCGGCTACTGAAGAAATTGCTGCTGCCCTGAGTCATGGCGATCCAGTGCACGGTCTCTGCGGCATGAGCGGTGGTGTCGATTTCAGATTCATCCAGTTCCACAGTGAAACTGCTGGCGCTGATGCCACTCACTCTCGATTGCACGGCCTGTGTGTCATTCGTGCTCGTGACTTGAGAGAAGACTACGGGTGCGTTGGGGAAACCCGTACTGAGAGCCTGAGTCGCGCCTGTTTGATTCACACCTGTGCTGCTCCCAGCCTGCCAGAGTGTGCCACCGATCGCATAAGTGCCGGCTTCCATGACGATGTAACTGATGTGCTCCAGCGTGGTATGAGTCTGTGTGGTGTGGTGATCCCAGCGATCCACTTGAAACTGAAAATTCGTTGCCGTCACATTGCGCACACGCACCGTCAATGAAGTGCCGCCGGTGTAGGACAAGGGACCCATCACAACGATGGGATTGGTGTAGCTGTTGGCCAGTGTGACGGTGGTCCAAGTAGCTGCATTCGTTTGTGTGATGTCCAAATCACCGACTTCGATCTGGGCCGCCAATTCTCCTGCCATGTCTCCGAGCACGAGGTAACCGAGGTCTTCGGCAACATGCGCTGTTTCAGCATCCAAAGAAGCTTCTTCCTGATAACGCAGTTGCACGCTCGTGGTGCCGAGCGCTGCCATTTTGAGTTCACCTGAATCCACTTCATTGGCGGACTGGGTTTGTGCGATCAGGACAGGGGCGGTGAAGGTGCTGGGGAAGGTGATCGTAGCGAGTGTGCTCGTGACCGTCGCGCTGCTGCGCACGGCGCTGACCACTTTGCCATCGAGATAACCCGTTCCCTGAGACACGGCGATGTAACCAATGTTTTCATTGGAGATCACAGCCGTATCTGCCTCTTGCGTGATCAATCCGACCTGGAAGCTGCTGGTGCCCACGTTGGTGACACGTGTGCGCAGTCCTTTGACACCCTTGGTCCCCGTGCTGCCAGCCACATTGACGGTGCTTTCGACTTGGCCTAACACCACCGGAGCCGCAGTGAACCCAGTTAGTGTCACTGCGCTCGCGGTGCGATTGACTCCACTCACACGGGCGACTTGCCAGCGCTGGGTGCCAAAGATGTGAGTGCCCTCGGTTAAGGCAAAGAAATGAACCGTCTCTGCAGGGTGATAACCATTCACATAGTCCCATTCATCGATCTGATACTGGAAGCCTGTCGTTGTGACATTGCGCACCCGCAGCACACAGGGCTCTCCATTCACCTGCGTGGCAGGTCCCATCACCACGACGGGTGTCGTGGCAAAGGTTCGAGTGAAGGTCACCGTATTCCACTGATTGCCATCATTCTGCACTGGTGTGGTCAGTGTGCGGGATTCAAAGTTCGCCGGAGCTGCCATCACAGCTCCTGCGTTTAGCGTCACTGCCAGAGCGGCAAAACGCCCTAGCCGAAAGAGGGCTCGCAGGCCCAGGTTGCATCGAGGTGGTTGTATTCCCATAGCGCCGCTCATTTCAGCGACCGCTCGCCACTTTGTGAAGATCACCCCTGTCACCTTTTCGGGGGACGATGATTCTTAAGCTCTGTCTAACTTCATTTGAGCTTCAGCAACCCACGATCCAGTGCCACCATCACCGCTTGAGTGCGATCTTCAGCCTCCAATTTATCAAGGATGCGTGCCACGAAGGTTTTGACGGTTTCCGTGGAGATCATCAGCTCGTTGGCGATGATTTTGTTAGGCCAACCTTTTGCCATGCACTGGAGGACCTCAAACTCCCGCGCTGAGAGTGTGACGTGATTGCGACGTTCGTTAAGTTTGCCCAACACGGTTTTGGGAAAGTAACGACGCCCATGTGAGACTGTCCGTACGGCGTTCAGGAGATCTGGACGCGAAGAAGTCTTGGGCAGATAACCCCGCACGCCAGCATTGACTGCGCGGTGGATGTCTTCTTCGGTTTCTTCGACTGAAAAGATCAGCAGTCTGGCCATTTCAAAGCGTTTCACGATTTCTCGTGCCACCTCCGTTCCGTGCATGTCCGGTAGGTTGCCGTCTAGGATCGCGACATCGGGAAGATGCTCTTCATAGAGAGAGATGGCATCTTGACCATTGGCAGCTTCAGCCACCACTTGAATGTCAGATTCTAGATTCAAAGCGGCACTCAATCCGAGTCGAGTGAAGAAATGATCATCAACCACGAGAACTCGAATGGGTTTTTCAGAGGGGATGCTCATAGCTCGGTGATGAATAGGGCACACGCAAAGTAACCCGAGTGCCCTGGCCTTGATGACTGCGCAGATCCAGGCGCGCGCCGATCTTGGCCGCACGCTCACACAGACTGCTCAGCCCATAGTGACCCGGTTTGGGATCCCGCAGAAGTCTGGTATCAAAGCCGCGACCATCATCTTCAATCGTGAGGTCCAGTCCATGGTGGCAGCTTTTTAAGCTCACTTGAATCTTGCTCGCCTCCGCATGAGTGAGGGCATTGTTCACGGCTTCTTGAGTGATGCGCATCAGGTGAAAGGGAACCCCTTCACTGAGTAGCGGCATGTCTCCCTCTGTTCGGAATTCGATTTTAGCTGATTCGGGATCTTCCTGGCGTGCCTTCAACCAGGTGCGAATGGATTCGGCTAAGCTCTCGCGGGTGGATACTTCACTGCGTAAATCCCAGATGCAGTGTCGTGCCTCCAGCTGGCAGTGACGCAGCATGGCGGTCGTGTCATCAATGAGACGAGGTAACATTTCTGGCGCTGCTTTTAAGGCTCCTTTCACGGTCTCCAAATGCAGCGCTGCACTGGCCAATTGCTGCTGAAGTGAGTCATGAAATTCACGGGCGATGCGACGTCTTTCTTCCTCCGTGGCTGAGCGACTTTCGATCTCGCGAATGTGCTGTGATTGTCGCCAAAGTTGCCAGCGAAACAGCACCGCCACGGGCAATGCGATGCCTGTGATACCGAGCAACCACCACACCGCCCATTGGAGGCGCGCCAGAGTCCACCACGAGGGTTGTTTGATCATCTTCAGATCCGCCATGCTGCGTGGCATCACGGCAAAGCTGCTGGTTTCCATCTCCCCTTCCAGATTTCGGGTCGGATAGAACAGCCCCGTGAGGCGCAGCGTGCTGCTATCCATGAGAGAAGCAACCTGCTGTTTGTCCATGAAAGTGCTCCACATCAACAGGCACTGATGGCCATTGGGTAGCATCAAGACCAAGCGTGGATTGCTCTCCGGGATCGCATGCTTTTGAAGAATGCCTGTCACCTCCACCAGATCCATCGCGTGTGTTTGAGTGTGAAAATCCGAGGTCAGTTTGATCGGCTGCGGTGGTGGCCCCATGCCCAGACTGCGACAGACCGCATCTTTGAGCACCAGCTGTCCATTTCGATTGTGCGGCCAACAGGCCACGGAGAGTTTTTCTCCAGGCTGGAAATGGGCCATTTGACGCGTGCTGACCTCCACGCTGCCCTCATCTGTGCGCAGGCAGACCCACTGACGTGGTTTCGCTGCGGTGACTGTTCCCATCAGGTGCAGCCGTTGTTTGACGGTGGTGCGGGGTGTCACCTGAATCGCCGTGGCAGCTGTCACAGGAGGTCGAGCAAAGACCGCCTCCATCAGTTCCGGCTGCACATTCCATTCCGACTTCAAAGCCACCAACAAGAGCGCATGAGCATCGCTCGCCAGCATGGGCGGTTCCGCTTGAGAAATAAGAACGCCATTCAATGTGACGGGTGCATTGAGCCAGCTTTCAAGCACTTCCGGGCTTTCTCGCCAGGGCAATCGAGCTATGGCATGGCCACTGGCTGAACTGATTTCCACCAGCATGGGTGCATCTGCTTGTGGTGGGATGGAGACTCTCCGAATCACGCCCGCGACCTTGGTTAATAAACCGTCAATGCGCATTTGAGCCGCATCATCGAGGTCAAAACGCAGTGGCTGCACCCAGGGTTTTTTCTCGGGAAGAAACGTGACTTTGGGGGCCCCGAAATGTGTCGGATCACGAAGCACCATCAGCACTCCCTGACGCCGCGTTAGCATCCCACGAATCTCGACTTGTTCACCCGGTTTGGGCAGGGGAGAGCTCCCCGTGCGTGGGTCGAAGCCGATGCCTGCCGACTCATCCTGAATGAAAGCCAGTCCCAATCGTTGACTGCTGAAGGTGACTTGCCCACGCACCGTGACCGCACCCTTCGCTCTTCCCTGGGCCACCTGAGCCCGCGCCTCAGCAATGGTGATGACTTGCCCAAAACCGATCGAGACGATCAGGGGACAAATGAGGAGTAAAAAAGCAAAACTTGCTATTTTTGTCATGCGGACTCGCAGTCTGCCAAGGCCAACATGAAGAAAGCAAGCCTGCA
>JAIXVB010000476.1 GCA_027483245.1 Verrucomicrobiaceae bacterium
AAGTCGGCCAGAGTCCAGACCCGCGACTGGCAAAGATAGACGACACCCGGTTTGCGCAGGCCACTCCAGCGGAACCAGTCGTGCTCATGGACAAAGGCGCTGCCATTGACGGTCAAGGTCAGCGCTGCGCCCTTCAGTTGATAACCCAGGCGGATGGTTTGCTGGGCGAGTTCTTGTTGAGTCAGCCAGCGGGAGTGAATCACCTCTCCCCCACGCTGATGCAGCAGCACCCAGTCTGAGATGTTTTCTTGCCGTTCTTCAGGCAATTGGGCGGCCTTCAGCAGGCTAGAGTGGCAGAGTTCAAAGCTGGAGCCCGCAGACTCTGAATCATCCAATAGGATTCCCATCAGCCCTGGCACTTCTGCGCGCATCCACCAGGCGACTTCGATGTCGGCATGATTCCCGGGCTCGATGCGTTCACGACATTCCAGCGGCCAGGATTCGCCTCGGGGTTCTTCCTTGAGCATCAGGCCTTTTTTCGCCGAGCGGGTGCCATCCACCACCTTCAGTCGCTCTCCCAGGAAGACTTCGTTCACCGCGGACTGCTCAAAGGGAGGCATCAACCATGCGATTTCTCGCCATTCCGAAACACGGGCCGCGCACTCCTGTTCGAGCCTCATGGCGGGCTCAGGATTTTCGATCTTCAGTTCCGCGATCAAGGCGCGGATTTCCTCCAGTCTGGCGGCGGAGATGGGGCTGCTGGAGGCCAGCTCTTTGTGCAGCAGATCGGCCACCGATTCGGTCAGGCCATCGTGCAGGCGGACAGCCTGCTGGGGGGCGCTCTTACGCAGATGTTCGATCAGATCGTGGACTTTGACATACTCGGCCTGAATTCTGGGGGGGGTCATCAGGGCTTGATTCACTTGAGCCAATAGCATGGCACGCTGCCGTTGTTCATCGCTATTCGTGTAGTTGATGACGGCCGCAAGCAGGGCCAGCGAGGCAGCGGTCACCGCGACCCAGGCAGGGCGACGTTGCATGTGCCGCCAAAGTTTGGTCACCGCGCCGGGCAGTCTCGCCAGGACGGTGTGGCCCTCCACATGGCGCTTGAGATCCAGCGCCAGTGCATGGCCATTCGAGTAGCGTTCATGGGGCTCCCAGGCCAGCGACTTGACGCAGATTGCCTCCAGGTCGGGTGGTACCGCTGCGTTCAGACGTGGCAGCGGGTCCTGCCGCTGCATTTGGGCGATGATCTCCGCAGGCTCACTGCAGCCGCGCAGGGATCGCCCCGCGAGCATTTCCCAGAGCATGACCCCACAGGCATGCACATCGGTCGCCGGGCTGATTTCTCCCAGGTTCCTGTCCGCTTGCTCTGGGGCGATGTATTCCACCGTGCCCGCCAGGATGCTGCTGCGCGTCTGTCGAGTCTGCCCCACGGCATCCAACAGCAGGGCGAGGCCAAAGTCGATCAACACCGGCTCCTCATCGACAGTTCGAACCAGCACGTTGGCGGGTTTCAGATCGCGGTGAATGACCGACTCTGCATGAGCTGCCCCTACTGCGGCGGCCACCTTCGCCATCATTTCTGCCGCCATTTTGGGCGTGCGGCTGCGTCCAGACCACCAGGCGCTCAGGGACAGACCTTCCACCCAGTCCATGACGATCCAGGCCACATCCCCCACGGCATCGTAGTCATGAATGGCCACGATGTTGCTGTGTCGCAGTCGGCCTAACGCCCCCGCCTCATTGCGGAATCGGCCATAGGCCTCGGCATCCGTGGGACCATCTGCGGCGACGACTTTGACAGCCACCCAGCGGGTGAGGTCCGGGTGCCAGGCTTTGAAAACCATGCCCATTCCGCCGCTGCCTGCGGCAGACCAGTGCTCCAGTCGCGGCAGCAGATCCTGCATTTCCCGCATCAATCCTGCCTGCGCATGCCGGGCAAAGCCGCCGCTGACGCCACTCCCTCGTGGCTTGAGAGGATCAAAGGGCTCCATCATAGCGGGGCGCATGTTGTCTCCCCTCGCTTCATTTGCAAGATCATCCTGATTGATCCTCACCTATTCCGCGTTAAGCATCCGTCCCGGTCCTGTCACATCCTCCCGAATGTCAGAACACACGCTCCCCATCACCACAGACAGCCTGCGTCTGCGCCTGACCTCCCGCAAGGGGGAGGATCGCCAGAGCGTCTTGGAAGAGCTGGCGCGTGGTTATTGGCGTCCGCTCTATTCCTATGCACGCGGGCTGGGTCAGGATGAGGAACAGGCCAAGGATGCCGTCCAGAGCTTCTTTCACCACCTCATCACCCGAGACATTCTCAGCCGTTACAATCCGGAGAGTGAGGGTCGTCTCCGCGGTTGGCTGAGCACCATTTTCAAGAATCACCTCCTCAATGGCATCCAGCGCACCAAGGCAGAAAAGCGCGGCGGAGGGCTGATCCACCAGTGTTTCGACGTCCCAGAGATCGAAAAGTTCTACCAGCAAGGCCGCGAACACATCTCTGCCACGACACCGGAACTGCTTTACGATCACAGCTTTGCTCAGGAGGTCTGGACCTTCACTCTCACAGCTGTTCGTGCCAGCTACGAGGCCCGTGGCCGCGCGCACATCTTTGACACGCTGAAAGGTCACCTGCGCACCCGGCTGGAGTGTGAGGGCGCCAATACCGACCCTCTGCTCAAAGCGCTGCGTGTTCGTGAAACCGCCCGTGTTCGCCTGGAGATGCATCGCCTGCGGGATGCCGTGAAGCAGACCTTCAATGACCGTGTCATCCAGCTCAGCGGCCCCGAATACGGGGAGGAAGAGATCGAGTATCTCTGGCAATTGATCGCCTG
>JAIXVB010000625.1 GCA_027483245.1 Verrucomicrobiaceae bacterium
CACTCCTCGACCAGTGTCTTGGCGATGCCCTTGAGCAAGGCTTGATCGCCATTCAGCTTCACTTGCAGGAAATGTTTGGCCAGTGGCGTGGACATGCCAAAGACACCCTTCACCTGCTGCGGATGCATGAACCCAGTTAGCCCGGCTTCCTTCATGGGGTTGACCGCGATGATCGTTGCCCCTGCCTCCACCGCACGCTGGAGGCTGCTCAGCATGCGCGGGTGATTGGTGCCTGGATTCTGGCCAATGATGAGGATGGTCTCCGCGGTTTCCAGATCCTTCAGCGTCACGGTTCCCTTCCCCACGCCCACACTTTGCCCCAAAGCCGAGCCGCTCGACTCATGGCACATGTTCGAGCAATCTGGCAGGTTGTTGGTGCCAAAGTGGCGAACAAAAAGCTGGTAAAGAAATGCTGCCTCATTGGTGGCACGACCCGAGGTGTAAAAGACGGCCTCATCCGGTGAATCCAGCGCGTTCAGCTCCTTGGCGACTAGCTTGAAGGCGTCGTCCCAGCTGATCTCTTCATAATGGGTGGCGCCTTCACGCAAAACCATGGGGTGCGTGATCCGACCCGCCTGATCCATGTCGTAGTCACTCCACTCGGACAGTTCTGCCACGCTGTTTTCTTCGAAGAACTCGGGAGTGATGCGCTTTTTCGTCGTTTCCGAAGCAATTGCCTTGGCCCCATTTTCACAAAACTCAAAGGCACTGCGGTGATCTTCCGGGTCCGGCCACGCACAGCTCGGGCAATCAAACCCTTCCCACTGATTCAGCTTCAACATGGCCGAGGTGCCGCGCAGCAGGCCGCTGTTGCCATAGACATGCTTCAGGGAGTTGGCCACGGCAGGCACGCCAGCAGCCGAGTGCTTGGTCTTGCCAATCTGAATGCCGGTTAGTTTTTCCGGCGGCTGTGCAGAGATGAGGGTTGCAGACATGGTTGGTTGGCTGTGATGCAAGAACAGATACGCACGAAAGCAAGCCGTGCCTAGCATTCTCCACAGGCATCAGAGACTCCTTGAGCGGGTTTCGTGATCATTTTTGAACTCAAAAAAAACTTCACTCGTCCGCCTCCATCGAACGGGTTCTTTCGGTCTTGAGCGTGCCCCTAAACCAGCCCCCCTCACCCATTTTGGCGATAAAGTTTTTTCTTGTGCCTCACCCGCATACCTGATTTAACTCCGAAAGTTACTCAATAAAAATGATTCGAGCTTTGATCTACTGGTCCCTCTCTTCCGCTGTCGCGGTTGCAGCAGCTCGCGCGTCTGCGGAAACGCATGAAATGATCGGCTTTGCCTACGGTAGCGGCCAAATTGCGCCTGGTTTGCCAGTCACCGAAACAGCGCGCTCCGTGTTGTTGGCGGTCGGAATCATGGCCGTTGCTTTCACCTATCGGCGCGCTTGGCTGAATTTGACCGTGCGTCAGAGATAAGACTTCCCTTTACCACAGACCCAACGTGAAGGCTGGACTGTCCTTCACCTTGGCACCCTCAGGTGAGTTCAAAACCAGCGCCAACTGACCCGCCCATTCGCGAATGATTTTGCGCGCGTAGCTGTAGGGATTGTAGTCATGAACCGAAAGTATCAGCGCTGAGCGATTGTGCTCGGCATCCGAGAATTCATAGAGGCTCTGCTTTTGAATCGGGTCATAAACACGTCCCTCCATCGCGAGATTGCCTTTCAAAGGCCGCCCGACGATGGATTCGGCTCCCGGCACGGCAATCAGATTGATCACTCGACGTGTGACACCCGCACTGATGGCATTCGGATTCAGCTCAATGAGGGCAAGTTCCAGCCGCAGGCTGTCTTTCGTTGGCTCATCCACCAGTTGATATCGCGACTGAGGCAACTCTCGCAGCGCTTGGATGAATTGTTGCCGCGCGTAATCGGCCAGCTTGCGCGCTTCCCTTTGCCTAGAACGCTCCCGCACCTCCACACGAGACAGCGGCTGGGTCATGGGGCGCAGGTAATCCAACGAAACCGGGGCGACATGCAGCGTGACTCGCTTTTCAGCCGCTTTCCGCACTTCAGGGGCTGCATTTCTCCACTCCAGCAGAAAGGGCGAGCGGTCCGCCGGTGTCTTTTTCAATTCAGCGCCGTGAGCCAAGAAGGCGGACGGTTTGGCCGGAGCCGCTTTGGCCAGGCGTTGCAGAGAGCTGCAGGAACATAGGGACATTAAAAACAATAAAGTCAGCACACGAACAGTCATTTGCAGGACAAGAATGGACGAATAGTTGCTCAGAAGATACAGTTTGAGAATGAAATTGCCGCTATATTCCCTGCTTGTCGCCAGCCTAATTGTGACCGTTCAGGGACAAGAACCCGGTTTTCCCAAATTTGCCGCTGCGACCGTGCATCCCCTCGCGACCGATGCAGCCACCGCCGCTTATGAAAAGGGCGGCAATGCGGTCGATGCAGCCGTGGCCGCAGGCCTGACGCTGGGCATTGTTGATGGGCATAACTCCGGCATCGGAGGCGGTTGTTTCCTGGTGATCCGTGCAGCAGATGGTGCGATTTCAGCGATTGATGGACGGGAGATGGCTCCTGCCAAAGCCCACCGCGACATGTATCTCATCGGGGGTAAACTGGACAACGAAGCCAGCAAAACCGGCGCTTTGGCCTCAGGCATCCCCGGCGCATTGCGGGCCTATGATTTGGCGCTGAAAAAGCATGGCAAACTCACGCTCGCCGATCTGTTGCGGCCTGCGGCGGACATCGCTGAGAAAGGTTTCATGATCGATGAAGTCTATGCCCGCAAGCTGGCGGCTACGGCGGCGAAATTGAAGCTCTTCCCCGCTTCTGCGGCGATCTTTTTCAAGGCCGATGGCAGCGTGCTGAAAAAAGGCGACCTGCTGGTGCAAAAAGACCTAGCCCTGACCTACCGCGCCATCGCCGACAAAGGACTGGATTGGTTTTACGGCGGTGAATTTGCCCAAAAGACGGAAGCCTGGATGAAGGAAAATGGGGGCATCATCACAGCTGCGGATTTCTCAAACTACCGCGCGCTGGATCGTGAACCCGTCCGCAGTCGTTACCGCGGTTATGATCTGGTGTGCATGCCGCCCCCCAGCAGCGGTGGCGTGCATGTCGCGCAGATTCTCAACATCCTGGAGCATTTCCCGATCCGTCACTTCCGCGCCAGCAGTCGTGTCCATGTGATCACCGAGGCGATGAAACTGGCCTTTGCCGACCGGGCATACTGGCTGGGAGATCCTGATTTCGTCAAAGTGCCCCGTGGACTCGTGGACCCTGTTTATGCCGCTGACTTGGCCAAAAAGATCGACCTGGATCGTGTCACGCCGGTGCCTTCCCACAACACACCTGCACGCTGGGAGGGCGATGTTTTTGGCAAACACACCACGCATCTCTCCACGGCCGATGCCGCCGGCAACTGGGTGGCCCTGAATCAAACCATCAACACCGCCTTTGGCAGCAAGGTCGTCATTCCCGGCACGGGGGTGCTGCTCAATGATGAAATGGACGACTTCGCGGTTCAGCCCGGGGTTCCCAATGCCTTCAAACTCGTCGGGGCAGAAGCCAACGCCATCGCCCCAGGCAAACGCCCGCTCTCCAGCATGAGCCCTACCCTGGTCTTTAAAGAGGGCCAACCCCTGCTCACTGCAGGCGCGGCGGGAGGTCCCACCATCATCACCCAAACCCTGCTTTTGATCACCGGCATCCTCGACCAGGACCTCGGCCCCAATGCAGCCCTGAAAGAGCCTCGCTTTCATCATCAGTGGAATCCAGACGAGCTGAAAATCGAATCCACCTTCGATGCCAGCACGCTCAAGCGCGTGAAAGCGCTTGGTCACACCCTCGATCTTTCCCCGGGTTTCGGCGCTTGTCAGGGCGTCATGTGGGATGCGGAACGAAAACTCCTGGTTCCCGCCCATGATCCACGCGTGCCAGGAAAAGCTGACGGAAGATAATCTGTCACCTCCCGCCGCGCCAACCGCGATCAGGCCAGCGCTTCTTGCACCGGCTCAGCTGCGTGCCCCTCTTCCTGCGATTTCACCTTCACCGGCGAAGGCATCAAAGTTGGCTGATAACGCGGACGTTGAGCTTCTTTCTTCATGCCGCCGATCAGGACCACGCGGACGGTATCCAGCAGCACCAAGAGATCAAAAATCACGCCTGCGTGCTTCAGGTAATAGAGATCATACTCCAACTTGCAGCGTGCATCTTCCGTCGAAGCCCCATACGGGTAACAGACCTGTGCCCAGCCTGTGAGACCTGGGTGGATCATGTGACGCTCTTCGTAAAAAGGCAGCGCCTCCGCCAAGGTCGCCACAAACGCAGGCTGTTCAGGACGCGGCCCCACAAAGGACATGTCCCCGCGGAGGATGTTGATCAGCTGCGGGATTTCATCGATTCGATACTTCCGCAGAAGCGCTCCGCCTGGGAAAACACGGGAGTCTTGAGCGCCTGACGACCATTGGGGACCGTCCTTTTCAGCATCCGGCCGCATCGAGCGCAATTTCAGGATCTGGAAGGTTTTTCCAAAGCGACCCACGCGTTCTTGACGGAAAAACAGCGGACCTTCTGGAGAGAAGAACTTCACCAAACACACCCCTGCAAACATGACGGGTGAGAGCAAGACCAACAGAACCAGGGAGGTGAGAATGTCGAAAGTGCGCTTGAGCTTGCGGAAATACAGCTCACGAGGAGAACTTTCAGAGTGCATCAGCCATTCATGCGTGACGAGGTGCAGAGGCACATACTGAAGATATTCTTCGCAAAGGCTGATCAGCGGCGTGCAGGTGACTCCTGAATAGCGAAGGCGACGCAAAAAAGGCCGCGCGTAAGGATCTTCGAGCCGCCAATCTGAAAAGACCAGGCGATTGAGGCGATGTTTCACCATCAGACGAGAAGCATACTTCAAACGGCCCAGAACATCCCCAGAAGCCTCTGCCGTGGCATGCACGGAAAGCCGTCCCACGATTTCAATCCCCCGCGGTTTCAGCGATTTGATGCGCTCGTATTCCAGCAGTTCCTCCGGGGATTCCGCGATGAAAGCCACCCGTTCTGGCGCGAAGCGATGTTTATTAAACAGTGCCCAGTGATGAATCATCAAGGAGGGAAACGCCATGCTCACCCCCAGGGCCATGAATCCACGGCCCACGCGTGTGCCAAAGTCCACATAACCCACAATCGTGACCATAATGAAGGCGATCGCAAAGGCACCCGTAAACAGCAGCGAATGCACCACAAACCCCGATCGGCCACGCGACTCCACCGAATACAACCCAAAAATGTAGGCGGCTGTCACCAGAGAAACCGCCCCAACCCCAATCGACAGCGCATAATGATCCAGGCGCCAAAAGCTCTCAAAACGAATGTAGTTGGCAATCAGGAAACACAGGACAAAAAGAGCGGCGTCGCGGCTAGCACGACGTGCGATGGAGATCCAGTGGCTGTTTCCGGCGGATAACATGTGTGAGGTAAAGAGGTCGTTAAGATCTGTGAGTTAATTGAACTTGGCTACAATATGATTTACACACAAGCAAAGGCTCCGTCGCATTAGAAACGCAAAACACGGATGTAAGTTACACCATTGCTTCGAAATGCCGCCAATAGATTCTCGCGCATTTGTCCCACGCATGATTTGAAGCATGAGCGCTTAAGCCATGGGCTTCCGGCGGATTCCTCAGAGCTTTCCCGAGCTGCTCCGCGTAGTCTTTTGACGCACGTCCGAAACAAAGAAAGCCCGCCCCGGGGGCAGCTGAGGTGATTTCGGAGATGCCGCCGACCTGAGTGGAAACAAAGGCGCGCCCACTCGCAAAGGACTCGAGCAGAAC
>JAIXVB010000139.1 GCA_027483245.1 Verrucomicrobiaceae bacterium
GTGGCGCGGAATGTCAGGCTGACCCCTGCAGCATTGCCCGAAGTGGGAGTGCCACTGATGACACCCGTGCTTGTGTTCAAGCTGAGTCCCGCAGGCATCGTGCCTGAGGTAACAGCCCAGGCATACGGAGTCGTGCCGCCGCTGGCGCTCAGCGTTTGATTGTAAGCCGTGCCGACGCTTGCCGCTGGCAGCACTGACGGAGTGAGCGTGATGGTCGAGCAGACCGGAGTGATCGTGTAAGCTCGCGTGCCAGTGCAGCCGCTGGCATCGGTTGCTTGCACCGTGAACGTCGCCGTTGCGGTGCTGTTCGGCGTGCCGGTGATGGCTCCCGTGCTCGCATTCAGCGTCGCCCAGCTAGGCATGGCACCCGAACTGATAGCAAAGCTGTAAGGACTGGTGCCGCCGCTCGCACTCACCGTCTGATTGTAAGCTGTGCCGGTGACACCATTCGCTAAAGTCGCAGGGTTCACCGTGATGGAAGAACATTGCAGGGTGACTTGGTAATCTTCCACTTCCCCGTAGCCATGAGCCCCCGTCGCTGGGACACCTGCCACCGTGCTCAAGCGCAGACGCACCCCGATCGGCGTGCCACGAACGGCGGTGCCTGGCACTGTGATGGTGAAGCTGCGTGACTGCACACTGCTGCTGGTGGCGAGCGTCGTCTCTGGAACCACGAGCTCACTGGTGCCATCCAGCACGCCGTCATTGTTCCAGTCCATCCAGGCGCGGAAGAAGGCATTGGCACCGCTGTTGTTGAAAAGGCTAAGGTTCAGCGTGCTGCTGGAGCCTAACGTGAAGGTTGGCAAAGTCGTGTCTTCATCGTCCGTGCCGACCGCATCATCCCCGGTCGCCGCACTGTTCGCAGGATTGGTCGCTTCAGAGTCGGTGGCGTTGGTGCCGATCCGCAGATTGCTGTTCACAATGCTGCTGGCCGAAGAGAAGGGACTGTGATCGCCATAGTCCATCGGTGCTGCGGCGAGGGTCACCACATAATCTTCCACTTCCCCATTGCCACTCGTTCCCGTCGAAGCCGCGCCCAAGACCGAGGAGATGCGGAAACGCGCGCCTGCCAATCCTGAAGTGACTCCAGCAGGGATCGTGATGCTGTGATTGGTTGTCACGCCATTGCTGCCCGTAGGCACGGTCACATTGGTGAGGATCTGCTCTCCCGCATCCGTCAGCAGGCCATCTCGATCAAAGTCGATCCAAGCGCTGAGGTAAGCGGGGCTGCCGGAGTTGTTGGTCACCCTGACAGGCAGACTGATCGTGCTCGCCGCATTGATCGTCGCTGGCATGGTCACACCGTCTTCATCGTCAATGTCATCAATGTCGTCACCATTGGCCAGATCATTGGCACGCGCTGAGGCTTCCGTATCCGATTCCAGCCCCAAACGAAGGCTCGAATTCCAAGTCGCACTCGCCACCCCAAACCCTGAATAGTCACCGAAGTCCTGTGTCGCAGGCGCACAATCGGTGAAGGCCACCGCATGAGGACCACTGAGGCTGGTGGTCAGCGTGCGAAGCGAAACACCCGAGGGGGAGTACACTTGCAATTCACTCTCGCCATAATCCACGATGTAGAGATTGCCATCTGGGCCCCATTTGATTCCCGTGTAGGGATTCGAGCCGGAGTCCATCGTGAGAAAGGTGCTGC
The DNA here is from genome assembly GCA_027483245.1 of Verrucomicrobiaceae bacterium. Taxonomy (GTDB): domain Bacteria; phylum Verrucomicrobiota; class Verrucomicrobiia; order Verrucomicrobiales; family Verrucomicrobiaceae; genus Prosthecobacter. Next base: position 1,655 of record JAIXVB010000139.1, read on the forward strand.
GCGCGCCACTTGGGAAAGTGATGGCATCCACTCGGCCATTGTTGCTGTTGTTGTTGCGCACGTTGACATACAAGCGGTTATCAGGGCCCCAAGCGAGACCGCGCGGGCTTTCACCGGAAGGCCAGGTCGAGACTGTGGACTGCAAGGCACCCGACGAGTTATAAAGACGCAGAGAACCCGCGGAGATGTTTTGAGTGACGTAGAGACGATTGGTCGAATCAAACACCAGACCGGCTGGGCTGCTGGTGCTGAGCACGGTTCCGAGCACAGCTCCCGTGGTCTGATTGAAGCGCAGCACGTTCCCTGCGTTCTGATTGGCAATATAAACGCTACCATCCGTGCTCACCGCCATTTGGTAAGGGAAATTCAAACCACTGCTCGATCCCACCAGTGTACCGAGAAATGCACCCGTGAATGGATTGTAACGAGTGATCGTATTGCTCGATCCATTCGCCACCAGGAACGTGTTATCGCTCATTCGATACCCATAGTTGGGCGAGCTCAATCCCGAGGGAGTCCAGGTGGCGAGATGAGTGCCATCTTCACCGCTAAAACGGCTGATCGTGTTGTTGTTGTAGTTCACCACCAGGACGGCAAACGAAGGGCATGAACTGCGCACCTCCACCGTGTGATCTTCCACTTCACCCACACCACTGAAGCCTGCCACACCTGGATTCTGAGTCGAGGTCAGACGCACACGCACACCCACCTGAGCGGGGATCGCCGTGGCAGGCACGGTGAAGCTGATGACACGATTCGAGTTCGTGGTGCCATTGGCGATGGACGTGTTCGTGGCGACTTGTTCGCCTGCGTCCGTGAGCACGCCGTCATTGTCCCAATCAATCCAGGCATTGAGATAAGCGAGCGCTCCTCGGTTGTTTGTCACACGCACGGTCATCGTGCCCGCCTGCCCCTGTGTCAGGGTGCTGAAAGTGACCCCATCTTCATCATCTGTGCCATACGCATCATCGCCCGAAGCCGTCATGTCAGAGATGTCCACCGCTTCGGTATCCGTGACCGCAGTGCCGATCCGCAGATTGCTATTGTTCGTGCTGCTGGCGCTGCCAAACATCGCATAATCACCAAAGTCCGTGGTCGGAGCAGTGATGCGCAGCGTGTAATTGCGCGTGCCAAAGCAACCATTCGCATCCGTCGCACCGAGTGTCAGGGTAGAGTTCCCTGTCGCTGTCGGCGTGCCCGAAATAGCACCCGTCGTGGCATTCAGCACCAAGCCTGCAGGCAGACTTCCACTTGCCACTTGATAGACATAAGGGCTCGCACCACTGGCTCCAGCAACTGTGGCGGTGTAGCCCAGCCCCAGCACCCCATTGCTAAAGGAGGTGGGAGACAACCCGATTACCGGGCAAACCACCAGCGTGATCACTCGGGTGCCCTGACAGCCTGCAGCATCGGTCGAGCGAATGGAAACATTCACGCCCGCACCATTTGCCGTGGTGGGTGTGCCACTGATCAAGCCAGTCGAAGCATTCAAACTCAGGCCCGCAGGCAAAGTGCCGCTAGTGATTGCCCACGTGTAGGGTGACGTCCCGCCGCTGCCTGCAAAGGACTGACTGTAGGCCGTTCCCACCGTCGCTCTGGCAGGTGTCACAGGCGTGATCGCGACCGTAGCACAGGTTGGTGTCACCGTGTAGGTTCGTGTTCCCACACAGCCATTAGCATCCATGGCTCGGATCGTGAAAGTCGCCGCTGCCGAGTTGCCTGGAGTGCCACTGATGCCACCCGTCGTTGTGTTTAAAACCAAGCCTGTTGGCAAGGTGCCGCTGCTGACGCTGAAGGTGTAGGCCGCTGCTCCACCGCTCGCGCTGACCGTCTGTGCGTAGGCTGTGCCCACAGTGCCATTCGGCAGAGTCGTGGGTGACAGGGCAATCACGGGGCAGACTTTCAGCGAATAAGCGCGTGCGCCGGTGCAGCCGAAGCTGTCCGTCACAGTCACCGTGAAGCTGGACCCGGCACCATTGCTCGCTGTCGGATTGCCACTGATCACGCCGGTGCTGGAGTTCAAACTCAGACCGCCTGGCAAGGTGCCACTCGTCACCGAATAACTGTAAGGTGTGCTGCCACCTGAGACACTCAATGTTTGCGAATAAGCCGTGCCCACAGCGCCTTCACTCAACGTCGTGGTGGTCAGTGTGATGCTCGGACAAGCCGTCACCAAACTGTAGGAACGAGTGCCGATGCAACCATTCGCATCCACCGCACGCAGGGTGACATTGGCCGTGCCCGCAGTGCTTGGCGTGCCGCTGATCGCACCCGTGGAGGTATTCAGGGTCAATCCAGCAGGCAGGGTGCCACTGCTCAGACTGTAAACATAAGGCGTGGCCCCACCACTGGCCGACAAGGTCTGACTGTAGGCGGTGCCGACCGTGCCTGCTGCAAGCGTCGTCGGATTGAGCGTGACCACCGGGCAAATTTTCAACGCGTAAACTCGTGTGCCGACACAGCCATTCACATCCGTGGCGCGAATCGTGATGGAGGTCCCCGCGCCATTGCTGACCGATGGAGTGCCCGCAATCTCACCCGTGCTGACATTCAACGACAAGCCCGCCGGCAAAGTGCCCGAACTCACCGCAAAGGTGCGCGGAGCCGTGCCGCCCGTCGCTGTCACCGTCTGCGAATAGGCCAGACCCAGCGTGCCATTGGCCAGTGTGGTGGGAGAAACCGTGATCGTCGGGCATGTGGGCGTCAGGGTGAAACTGCGTGTGCCCAAACAACCCACCGCATCCACCACTCGCACCGTGAAGTTTGCCGTGACATTGCTGATCGGCGTGCCGGAAAGAACACCCGTTGTCGCATTCAGCGTTAGCCCCGCAGGCAGCGCGCCCGTGCTCAGCGAAAAGCTGTAGGGGCTGGTTCCGCCAGTCGCCGTGATCGTCTGTGAGTAGGCCGTGCCCACGATCGCCGCAGCCAGACTGGCAGGGTTCACCGTGATCGTCGCGCACTGCTGTTGCAGCAGCATCGAATCTTCCAATGCAAACGTGTTGTTCCCGTAGATGCCCAAAGTCAGACCACTGGCCGACAGACCATCGCCCCCATTGTAGAGATTCCAGCCCGCATACGCCGGGTCCTGGGCCACATGACCATCGGTGGAGAGCAGGCTAGCAAAACTCGTGTAGGGGCTGGAGGGGGTCAACCACATCACTGCCACGCTGCCTTCACTGCCGCTTGTATAGAGGCTGCCCAGCACACGTCCCGTGTCACTGATCGCGCCCACTCTTCCGCCCAGCGTATCTTGACCTGCCACCAGAGGCAGAGAGGTCCGCGTGCTCGTCTGCGTGTCATAGACAAACGGTATTGGCACACCCGCCACCTTTTCAGCCGAGCCAATATAGCGCCCATCTGGGCTGACTTCACCACCCTGCAAAGAACCCAAACTCGCCACCACCGTGCTCCAACCACCAGCGATGCTGCCACGCAAAATCTGCCCCACGCCGGCATTGGTCACCACCAGCAAGATCGTTCCGTCGGCAGAGGCATCCAAGACCTCACGAATGCCACTGATCGCCGTCCATGCCCGTGTGCTCAGATTCCAATAACCACCCTGAGTTTGCGTGCTGCCGTTCGTGCCATCCGGGTCCACGGTTCCAAATGCATGCGTGCTGCCTGCAACGATCGCGCAGGGAATCGCCGAAATGCTCGAGTTCGAATCAAACGGTGTCAGCAAGCGGACAATCGTTCCCGCACTGCGATCATAAAACGTCGCGATGATATTCACGCGTGATCCCGTGGTCCATTTCTCATGACCGACGACATCGCCCAGGTCATTGACATCATTGCCCATCGCATACGGGCGCGAAGCAACCACCTTCGGAAGGTCCGTCACCACCGGGCTCGTGGTCGTCATCAGGTAACCTCGGGTCGTGGAGCCAAAGCGAATGCCCGTCACGAACAGGCCGTTGGGCGACATGCCGAAGATGCACTGCGATTGATTGATCCCCTGTCCGCCCAGCACATCCTTGCCGAGTCGAGTCACTCTGTAGCGTGTTCCCGTCGTCTGCGCCCAGGCGGGCAGCGTCAGTGCGCAGGCCATCCCCAAAAGCATCCAGAACCACACCGAAGTGTGGATAACTGGCCTGAATAGACTCTCTGACGCCCAAAAAGCGCCTGAAAGCCATCGCCTGATCCCGCTAAAAATACCCATTGATTAGAAAGTTACCTGATTCTAACCACACTCAATATAATTTCAATAAATTTTGGATTTATAATTAGACTCTCTTAACTTTTGCAAAGGGCACGATTTCATGTCCCTCGAACTACCCCAAAACTACCCTCGTGGAGCCCGCCTAAATGGGGTTTTTGAGCGATGCCTCTCTTTCCGCTGCCTTGGGGGATGATGCCGACTTCAAACCCTCATTGAAGGCAAATGAACATGTCTCATCTCCATCAAATCCGCGAAATCGGCGGATGATTTTTGTTGAGACGGCCGCACACCTTCAAATCCCCCAACCGAGACAGATGAGCACGTCTCTCCCGCGTGGAATTCACGAAATTCACCGGTACGGCTTGTCGAGAAATCAACAGGCCTTCAAATGCCCAGCCAATTGCCAGGACACAAATCTTCATGCCGCGAAATTGGCGGACGTCGAGGGATGATCCTTCGGCCTAGCCGTTACGCCCCGCGCA
>JAIXVB010000739.1 GCA_027483245.1 Verrucomicrobiaceae bacterium
CGAGCGATGGGCATGTCAGGAGATGGGTTGGGAGGGGGCGTGAGTAAAGGGGGGAAGCGGGCGGCAGCAATGACGAATATGAAATCACTCGACGGAGATAGTGCTGCGTTGAGTGGGTTTTTCGGTCAGTTCCAGCACGGCCAAGGCTTCGACGTCGTCGGCTGGTTTGGTGGTTGGGACCAGGGAATAGGTGGCAAAACCGTCCGCAGTCATGAGGGTGAGTCTGACATTCAGACCAAACTGGCTGTTGCCATTGTCCAGGGCCCACTCATGCAGATAAAGATACGTGCGGGGCAGGGTAAAGGTGATTTGGCGGCTGTTTTCGCTGCTTGTCATGGCCGCTTTGAACTCCTTTGGATCAAAGCTGGCCGCGTAGCCGGTGCCAAAAGCCCAGGCGGGAATGGCCTGCACTATGCCAGCGCCCGGGGCCGCTGTTCCGGTGATCCGCAGCCCTGCGGTGCTGCCTTGTTCCAGGCGTTTGCCATAACTGCGTGCATCGAGATGAAGGTCGAGTTGCCAAGCGGGGCGGTTGGCACTGGGCGCATCCTGCAGCAGATCAGAGTTGGGAATGTTGCACGTGAAGGTCAGGCTGCTGGCATTGGCCTGAGTCGTGAGGGTGGGGGCAACTTGGGCACCTTCTTTCCAGGCGACCAGCGGTACCGTCTGCCCGAGACCTAAATTGCGCGTGACCCATACGGATTTGGAGGAACGGATCTCCTGGCCGTCTTGTTTCACGGTCAGTTTGAGCGCCAGCTTTGCACTCGACTGAATCTCGGCAGGCAGTTTGAAACGCAGATCCAACGGACTCGTGGCTCCTGAAGCAAGGTCGTAATTGCCCTCTTGTATTTGGCTGCCAAATTCAGCTTTCCAGGTGCCTTTTGCCGGGTTCTTTCCGGTATTAACGATCTGCGCACTGGCGAGGAATTCGGCCTCTTGATTGAAGAGCGTCTGGGCACTCCAGACGATAGCCACCGGTTCGACTCGGGCGCGCAGGGTCTCCACGCGAGCTTGGGTTCCCGCACTGACCAGCAGAGGCAGTCGCAACAGGGGTTCTAGCAGACTCAGTTCGCTCCCTTGATAGCTCATCTCGATGGTCTGGGTGGCTCCTGCTTCCAGGCTGAGTTTCGACTGGGCTTCGACTGGTTTTAAGCCATTGGCCAGCAAGGGCAGGGTGATGAGATCCAGTCGGCTTTTGCCGTTGTTTTGAAGGCTGCAACGGACCCGCAGTTTACCAGGCTCGGTCTGGGTGGCGATGGCGCTCTCGATTTGCCAGGATGGCGTCGGTGCAGGATCCAGCAGGTCTTTAAAAATCATCGAACCGAGCTGACGATGCAGGGTGGCACGTGCAGTGACTCCCCATCCGGGTTGCTGATAAAAAAAGGCACGATAGGTGCGCTCAATTCGCTCGAAAACTTGTCCCTCGTCCTGTTTCTCTGCGGTCGGCACGTGAAACAGTCGCGCCAGATCGCCCAGGTCCACATGCAGCAGGGACTCGTCCGTAGCGATCTCGCTCAGCACATCCGCCAGCGGGCGACCCAGCCCCAGCACCTTTTCGGAGGATTCTGACATGGGCAGCCAGGGACTGCATAAAATCATTTCCGCACCGATCTCACGTGCCACGGCGAGGGCGGAATTGATCGCGCGGGCATAGGTCACAGGCGTGAGCCCCTCCCAGTCCTGTCCATAGCAGAGCAGAAGCACATCCACAGGAGCTTGGCGTGCGGTGGAACTGAGAATGGCGGCGGCATCCAGGGCGCTGCCTTCGCTGCGACTGAGGGTCCGCAAGGAGATAGCGGGACCTTTTTCTCCGCTGCTTTCGCCCGTTTTTACGACGCCACCCGTGTAAAAGAATTGCGTCGCCAATTCTTGGGCAAACAGGGCAGGGAAGCTCTCCAAAAGACCCCCTTCGTGAACTTGAAGGGTCTCGGCATCTCCGAGGGTCAGGATGTGGAGAGGCTCGCGTTGGCTGAGTTTGTTCCAGGCTTTCGGTAGGTATTTTTGAAAGCGCTCCTGCCGGGCTGGGCTCAGGTCGAAACTGGCTTTGGCCTCCACCTTCGGTACTGGCAGTCGCTTTTCCAAGGCAGCAGCCCGGGCGCGCTGATCAGCCAACTGCGCAGCCTCTGAGGTCGCGGTTTGCGCCTGGGTGGCAACAGCAACGCAGGTGAGCAGGCTTGCCCAGCGGCGTGTGGTTTGGATCTTCCAGATTCCCTTCATCATAGGGCGTCACTTCAGCCAGTTGATCGGCCTTTTCCAGTCCAAAGACGACCCCCTTCGGCTTTGGGGAATCATCACTTGCCCCGCCATCTTCCCGCGTCTCCTTTGCAGCATGGCCGCCCTTGATGACCTTCTCACCTGCCTCCGTTTTGCCAGTGTTTCCACCGATTCCCGGAACAATGCCGATACCCGTGCCTGCGCGGACTGGCTTGTCGCCAAACTGACCTCCATGGGGCTCTCCACGACACTTCATGAGACTCCCGGGCACCCGGTGGTCGTGGCAAAAAACCAACATCTCCCTGGTCGGCGCACGGTGCTGCTTTACGGTCATTATGATGTCCAGCCGGTCGAGCCTTTGGCCGAATGGCGTTCCCCTCCGTTCGAGCCGACGATTCGCGACGGCGTCATTTTTTGCCGTGGAGCCACGGATAACAAAGGCCAGCTCATCGCCCATGTCTCCGGTATCGCCGAGACCTTGGCTCAGCACGGGGATCTGCCGGTGAATCTCACCATCCTCTTTGAAGGGGAAGAGGAGATCGGCAGCCCGAATTTGAAACCTTTTCTCGAGGCGCATCGTGAAGAATTGGCCTGCGATGTCGTGGCCATTTCAGACACCGGCATGGTCGGCCCTGGCATTGGCACTTTCACTTATGGTCTGCGCGGCATCGCGTGTCTTGAGGTCAAAGTCCACGGCCCTAGCATCGATCTTCATTCCGGCATCTTTGGCGGTGCCGTGGCCAATCCGGCCACCATCGCGGCGCGTCTCGCCGCCAGTTTGCATGATGCCGAGGGCCG
>JAIXVB010000228.1 GCA_027483245.1 Verrucomicrobiaceae bacterium
GGACTGCCTTCAGGCGTGACTTTTTCCGCCACCACGGGCGTCATCTCAGGCCGTCCGCGTGTCAGTGGGCTGTATAATGTGCAGGTGCGAGCCATCAATGCCGGAGGATCGAGTGCCGTGGTCACGACGCCCCTCGTGATACGAGCATTGGATGCTCAAAGGGTGGGCAACTTCGGCGGACTGGTGAATCGCCACCCTAACGTGAATCGCGACTTGGGGGGAGTGCTTACCGTATCCACCACTTCCACCGGGAGCTACACTCTGAGACTCGTCGGCGCTCTGGCAAACAACCCAACCAGCACCGCAGCCACCGTGACTTCGATCACTGGTTTTTTGGCGGCAACAGCTCCCCAAATCACTTCTTCACTCGGCGGCCAGCCACTGTTGCTAACCTTCAATCCGCAAAATGGGCAGCTATCTGGGACGCTAGGTGCAGCAGCAGTGAACGCTCAACGCTCAACTTGGAATGCCATCGCGAACCCAGCGGAAACACGAGTCGGTTATTACAGTCTGGGCATGGAGCTCGCCAATGCCAGGGACAGAGGATTGGCCGCCATTCCTCAAGGGGCTGGGTTCGCCACGTTTCATGTGAGCCTTGCAGGGACGCTCACGGCTGCCGGTAAGACCGCGGATGGTCAGTCATTCACGAGTGCCAGCTTCATCGCCGCGAATGGTGCCTTCTATGCCTATGCACCCTTGTATAGGAATGCCGGTAGTATTCAAGGACCTCTGCAAATCACGGAAGACACCCAGGGTCACTTTGCAGGCAATGCCATCGCAGGCAGCATGACCTGGCTCAAGCCAACGACCACGGGCCGCACCTATGCCGCTGCTTTTGGTTCCTTGGATTTGCAGGTTACCGGGGCTTACTTGGCCCCAGCCAGCAGAGGAAACATCATCCTTGGGTTGCCTAGTCCTGGTAACGTTGACTTGAAGTTCAGTGACGGCGGACTGGCCAACTCGGAGACCGATCCCGACCTCTCCTTTGTTTTGATGGATAACTACAAACCTGACTTTAAAAATGCCTTCAATCCTGGCAAAGTGACGATCACTCTGAATCCCGCCACAGGTGCAGTTACCGGCACGTTTAGTCTCATCGAAAACAATCCCCGCCTACTGCGCAGCAGGATCACCTTCCAAGGTCAAGTCGTCCGGACTGTGAACGGCCATTCAAAAGCTTTGGGATACTTTTTACTGCCCCAAATTCCAACCGCTGGTCAGGCAGCTAGCTTGAGCCATATTCTCTCGGGTGGATTTACGCTCGAGTGATGACTTGGTATTTGGGACCTCGCTCAAGCAGCGGGCTGAAGATAGACGGACTCTGGCCCCATCTGAGTCGAAGAGCTCTGCACCTTACTTCACATCTGCTTCGCTTTCAGCCAGGCACTAAGCGCTTTCACGTTCTGCGTGAAGTCGAGGCTGTAGATCACACCACCGGCGGGCTTTTGCTTTTTGCCGTTCGCATCGCGCATGATGCCGCGTTCGTTGTCCGTGACGGGCCAGGAGCCGTCGGGGGCTTGTTCTTTGAGGATAGTGGCGACGTCTTGATCGGTGGGCGGGGAAGACCAACGCTCTTTTTCGACTCGGGGAAAGACGACGTTTTCACCTCGAGCAATTTGGCTGCCCGTGGCTTGCAGAGCATCGAGTTCACTGTCCCAGACCCAGCCGTAGTTGGAGGAAGCTTTTTTGTCGGAGTAGGTCAGCTCGAAGCCCTTGCCACCGGGACCACGTTCGAAGTAGAGAGGCTTGTTGGTTTGCAGCTCGTAGAAACGGGCGAGTTGGTTGCCGGGCAGCAGTACGGTGCGGAGGTAGGTGATGGCTTTGGCAACGGGTGGCAGGTATTTTTTTTCTCCCGTGGCTGCCGAGAGTTTGAGCAACGCCCACATGGCGGCTTGGCTTTCACGACCGCAGATGGCCGAGGGCTCGAACTGGCGACTCCACACGGGCTGCATCTCGGCGTTGTATTGCTGGCCCCAGGCGGGCTGAGGAGCAGGCATCTGTGCGGTGATGAGAAAATCGCCGCCGCGCTTCGCAGCATCAAGGTATTTTGAATCGCCACGAAGCTGCCAAGCGAGCAACAACGTGCTCATGAGCGTGGCGTGCATGTTGTCATTGAGCACATAACAGCCGCTAAAATCCTTCGGCCACTTGCGCGGCCAGTCGGCGGGGTAATTGCCAGGCTTGATCGGATACTTGTCCGCAGGAGGTGGCGAGGAAGGGGCGTCGTCGAAATTCGCGCTCCAACCGCCCGCGGGATACTGCGTCATCAATATCGTGTGCAGGGCGAAATCGGCGGCTTCTTTGATCTCGGCGTCCTTGCCACCGAGCGCGTAATCCACGCGCACGAGCAGTCGCGTGGCCGCCTGAGAGACATCGTCATCATACGTGGAGTAGTTTTTCTTGTCTTGGCGACGCCAGTTGTGCCAGCCAGCCTCGTGCGTTGAGCTTTGACCACGTGCAACGAGCTTTCCATCGACATCACGACGATAGAGCTTCGATTCGCGGCCTTTGGCATCGAAGTGTCCCGAGTAATCCCAACCTCCCGAAGCGAGTTGCGTGCGCGAAACGCATCGCGCGGCCTCCACAGCAGCGGTGAGACACTTTTCATCCTTCGTGGCCTCGTAAGCATCCAACATGGCCATCGCGACGGCAGGCGTGCCGGGCGGCTGAATCCAGATGGTGTCAGGGCCGGGGATGCCTTCCGCTTCCCGCAGCGTGAAGTCAGCGCTGTAACGATAGACGTAACCGCCGTGGGCTGCTGCTTTGGCGTGGTAGAAGCTGACGGCTTTGATCGCCGCTGCGGAGACTTCGGCAGATGTCGCGGCCGTCGCGAGCGGCTGAATGACGAAGGGCGAAATCAGAATGACGAAGGCGGCGGAGTGCATGGAATGGGGTTGCTTTGAGTTTGATGATCAGAACGATGAACTCCCTCAAAGTGACGGCCAGCAGCGCCCTATTTTGAACCCGTGCTTTCAGCGTTATTCGTCTTCTGAACCTCTGCGGATAATTTCCTCTCTGAGAGATGACCAATTCCAGTCCATGCGAGATTAAAATTGCCGTTGCTACTCCACTTTAATCCCAACATTCTTGTTCCCGTTGTCGCGAACGGCATCGACGGTGTTGTGGAGGGCTGTGAGAGGAATATCGTCGTTGCCGGTGACTTCGACTCGGGCACCGGGGTGGGCAGGAAGGTAGGTGCTGAGGAAGCCGCGAAGGCGGTTCATGGGGACTTTTTCGTCCCCGATGAGGATGGTGTCGCCGCTGGCGGTGACATGCAGGGTGATGACCTCACTGCTTTTTGTGGAAGCGGTATCACCTTCGCCTTTGCGGGGCTTGCTACTGCTTTCGGCGGAGGGGCGGCCATCCCCATCGCGTTCACCGGTTTTCTTCATGCCATCACGCTCGCCAGTGCGGGGCTTTTCGCCATCGCGCTCGCCAGTGCGAGGCCGTTCACCGTCGCGCAGGCCGCTGCGAGGTTTTTCACCGTCGCCAGTGCCGGGCTTACGTGTGCCTTCACCATCTCTCATGCCGGGTTTCTTGGTGCCACCTTCACGCTCGCCTTCGCTTTGGCGGACAGGAGTGTCTGCATCACTTGCGTTTTTTTTGATCGCTTCACCTTCGCGGATTTTGGGCGGGACTTCCTTTTCCTGCGCACGGGCGGTGGTGAAAGAATAACCAACGAGGAGGCTGATCGTGAAGA
>JAIXVB010000489.1 GCA_027483245.1 Verrucomicrobiaceae bacterium
AGATAGAGGCTGCGTCGCCCTTCATAGCTCTGCTGGTCAAAGTCGATCGCACGCACCCGATACTGCACGTCCTCAAAGTCCGGCGTGATGTCGATGACATAGTTGTAACTGCGCATGTCACCCAGCAGGCGGATGAAACAACGCTCGCTGAATTTCACGAACTCTTTGGCAATGCGGACTCGATTCACATCGGGACGGTCGAGATGATCACGAATGAAGACATCTCCAGGCACCCCCGCGATGTGTTCCTCCACCAGCGTGCCGCCATGGGCGAGGTAGTTGATGCGATTCGGAGACAAGAGATGCTCCAACTCCAACCCATACACACGCGAGGAGTCCGCAGTCTTCACATAAAAGTGGTCGTAGTTGTCATTGTATTGATTCACCACGCGCACCCGGAAAGGCCGCGAATTGCCAAACTCGCAATAATCCACACGCTCGACAAACAGATGCGGCACCGCGTGCAGGTCCCCGGTTCGCAGCAGGGAGTAAATGCTGGTCAGGCGGGGATAGAGCTCATTTTGCAGCTCTCGAGGATACAAAACACTGGCCCAGTGGGTCGGATTGCCATTTTTGTCGTCCAGTGGGTAGCTTTCCGTGAATCCCAGCAGGTCTTTGTAGGAAGCGGGCAGCGAGTAGCGACGCCCAAACTGATCCAGATAGGTCTCCAGCTCATCCGTGAGGGGTAAAAACTCTTTGCGTTTGGTGATCTGGACGTCGGTGGACATGGGCGAACCATGACAGAGCGCAAGGAACCTTCCAGCCGGGGAAGAAAAATTGTTGTTGTCGAAAATGAGTCCGGCTGCTAAAACCGCGCCCTCGTGAATTTTCCGGTTCGTTTATCCAGTCTTGCCAGCCTCTGCTTTCTGAGCGTCTTCGCTTCTGCGCAGGAGGCTTTTTTGCCTCTGCCTGAGGCAGGCCCAGACCTGCCAGTTCTGACCGCAGAGCCCGCTCCGACCGTCTTTTTAAAGCCGACGAAATCCATCAAACCTCCAGCAGCCCAGGTCGCCCCAGGCGTTGCCGCAGCACTGCAACCGCAGGTGAATGCACCGACCGTGGCCCGTTTGCGCAAGCTCATCCTCATGCCCGGAGGTCTCTCGCCTGAAATGATGCGTGAACAGATCCTCGCCAGTGGCCAGACCCGCACACCGGTGACCATCGTCGGCATGGATGCCCCAGCGCCCATTCTGACCAATCTGGCGGATTTCTTTGGCAGCGACGTCAATGCCGACACCCAAAAGAAACTCCTGGATACCGTGAGCCAAGGCATGGGCAACAAAACCTCCAAGGCTCCCCGTCGTGTGGAGTTGGTCGGTTGGCTTCCCGCCGAAGGCGTGATGGCCGTGGCAGTTTATCCTGAGAGCTAAAAAAAACGACCTATCTTGTCTTGAACGGGTTTTAAAACGCTCAAGACAGCTCAACGCTCAGACCGAACGCCCCAGCAAAAAGGGTTTTCCCAACCATGGCGATCTCGCCAAAGCAAGGAGCGCCCCCTGTTTTCAGAGACGGGTTAAAGTCCGAACGACGAACTCAAGCCGCCTGCCAACAGGACTGCAGGAACTGAAAAATCCTGTGAATCCTGCCTCTCTTGTTAATCCTGTAATGCAGCCGCTTGATGCGTCTTTTGGACTTCCTGCAAGTGCGTCAGACCTTCATTTCGCCGGTGGGACCGACGCTTCGCGGATGAACTTCGCCAAGTCGTCTTTCTGTTTCTTCAGATCCGGCACGTTCAGATACATCATGTGACCTGCGGTGTAGTCGTCCTGAATCACGTTCTTCATCAGTTCAGGATGCACCGTCAGATTGTTGAAGGTGTAACGGCTCGCAAAGTAAGGCGTGGCCATGTCGAAATAACCGTTGGAAACATGCACCTTGAGAAAGGGATTCGTGGACATGCTCTCGGCCAGGGTTTCCGCGACGTTCACATACTGATTGTCGGCGTCCCAATTCCACTTTCCGACACTGCTCAGGATGTTGTAGGGACGATCATCTTCGAACTTCAGATCGGTGCGAATGTAATGATTGAAGGTGGCTGCAAAGGCACTGAAGACCGCGTCGGCACTCGGGTCACGTTCCGCCATGGAACTCAAAGGATCCCGCACGTAGCTGGTGTAACGACTGTCAAAACGACCGAGCACGAGCTGCTGATCCCGCAGCAACTCAGCATTGAAGCGACTCAAAGGCACCCGCAGGCTTGCTGCTTCCACAAACTTTTCCGACAGCCCCGTGAGCCGAGCCATCTTCTTGATCACCGCCGCGCGTTCATCCTTGGGAAGAGCCGCCCCGAGCAGCAAGGCCCGACTGAAATCTCCCGTCGCAAAAGCTTCGGCCTCCGCCAAGATGGCGGGCAAAGGCTTGCCCTGCAGATCGGCAGGCAGCTTTTTGTGATACCACGCCGTCGCTGCGTAGCTGGGCAAAAACAGGATGTAAGGCAGGTCATTGCCTTCTGCTCCGCGAATCGTTTGGAAGTTCAAGACGGTCGAGACCAGCATGATGCCATTGAGGTTCATGCGATGCGCCTCCAGCAATTCCCCACTCAGAGCCGCCGCACGGGTGGTTCCGTAACTCTCGCCGATCAAAAACTTCGGCGAGGGCCAGCGCGAGTTCTTCGTGACGTAAAGGCGGATGAATTCTCCGACGCTGCGGGTGTCTTCGTTCAAGCCATAGAAATTCTTGGCGTCTTCCGGCTTCGTGGCCCGGCTGTAACCCGTGCCCACCGGGTCGATGAACACCAGATCGGTTTCATCCAGGAGCGAGTATTCATTCTCCACCAATTCATAAGGTGGCGGCACCGCAAAACCATCGTCGCGCAGCTTCACCCGTTTCGGTCCCAGCAGGCCCATGTGCAGCCAGACCGATGATGAACCCGGCCCGCCATTGAAGGAAAACGTCAGCGGCCGTTTCGCGGCATCGCCCGCGTTCTTTTTGGTGTAGGCGATGTAGAAGATGTCAGCGGTCGTTTTCCCTTCGGCATCCTTCAGCGCCAACGTGCCTGCCGTGGCCGTGTATTCGATCTTCTGCGCGCCGATTTGCAGCGAGTGCTCGCTGTGCACCGTTTTGTCATCCGACTTTTTGTCCTCCTTCGGTTTCTCTTCGTCCCCGGCTTTCTTTTCCACCGCCTTTTTGGCCTCGGGCGAGGCTGAATCCGCCGCCTGCGCAAACACGCAAGAGCCGCTGACAAGGACCAATCCAATGAGGCGAGGAAGGAAGAGCATGCCGCACGATAACAAGCAGTCCCTCAGGGTCGAATGGATTCAAAAC